>NZ_JACVWH010000101.1:0-224 GCF_020658495.1 Clostridioides sp. ES-S-0048-02 | reverse complement strand
AAAAATGGTGCGGATGAAGGGAGTCGAACCCCCACGCCAATGGCGCTAGATCCTAAGTCTAGTGCGTCTGCCAATTCCGCCACATCCGCGCATTTTTTTGGTGGAGGATGGTGGATTCGAACCACCGAAGTCGATGACAACAGATTTACAGTCTGCCCCCTTTGGCCGCTCGGGAAATCCTCCGTATTAATTTTACATGGAGCTGGTGATAGGAATCGAACCTA
>NZ_JACVWH010000100.1:0-233 GCF_020658495.1 Clostridioides sp. ES-S-0048-02 | reverse complement strand
TTGATACTGATGGCATTGTTAGTGTTGTTGCATCTTGTGTTGGTGCAGTTACACTTGTTATTTTTGATGCCTCATTATCTACTGCTTCTTGGTCTGTATCTACAGCTGTCTTAGCTGGTACTGTTACCTCTATTTCTCCTGTGTCAGCTGTTTTTCCACTTGATGTATGCTCTACTGTAAATACTAATGTAACTTTTGTTTCTGCATCTGGTGGCACTATTGTACCATCTTTC
>NZ_JACVWH010000099.1:0-254 GCF_020658495.1 Clostridioides sp. ES-S-0048-02 | reverse complement strand
ATACATGATAAGAGCTTTTATCCAAATAATATTTATCCAACAATAGACTTTCTAAAGATAAAAAGGCAATTAAAATCAATATACAAGAATGATTTATCTGATTGTGGAAGCATATGTATAATAGAAAAAAAGACTATTCTATAAGTATAAATAGCATAGGTGAGATAAATATATATTATGATTCAAGATATGAAAATAAGATACAGAGTATAGTTGGTGAGATTGAACAGTTATTTAAGTCTCAAGTTAAAAAT
>NZ_JACVWH010000098.1:0-255 GCF_020658495.1 Clostridioides sp. ES-S-0048-02 | reverse complement strand
CACAAATGGACGGAGCAATATTAGTTTGTTCAGCAACAGATGGACCAATGCCACAAACAAGAGAGCATATACTATTATCAAGACAAGTTGGAGTACCATATATAGTAGTATTCTTAAACAAATGTGACATGGTAGATGACGAAGAGTTATTAGAACTAGTAGAAATGGAAGTAAGAGATTTATTAACAGAATATGATTTCCCAGGAGATGATACTCCAATAATAAGAGGATCAGCATTAATGGCATTAGAAGATC
>NZ_JACVWH010000097.1:0-255 GCF_020658495.1 Clostridioides sp. ES-S-0048-02 | reverse complement strand
AGAGAGCTTAACTTCTGTGTTCGGAATGGGAACAGGTGTATCCTCTCTGCTATTGTAACCACATAATCTTTATGCTTAATATTACTATTAAGTTTTTGAAACTAGTAAACTAGATTCTTTAGAGTTAACACTCTAAAAACTACATATATATTTTAATCAATGAACATCAAATAAATATTGGTCAAGTCCTCGACCTATTAGTATCGATAAGCTAAATACATTGCTGCACTTACACCTTCGACCTATCAACCAGAT
>NZ_JACVWH010000096.1:0-255 GCF_020658495.1 Clostridioides sp. ES-S-0048-02 | reverse complement strand
AGTTTCCCACCAAGTACCATCAGCGCTAGAGAGCTTAACTTCTGTGTTCGGAATGGGAACAGGTGTATCCTCTCTGCTATTGTAACCACATAATCTTTATGCTTAATATTACTATTAAGTTTTTGAAGCTAGTAAACTAGATTCTTTAGAGTTAGCACTCTAAAAACTACATATATATTTTAATCAATGAACATCAAATAAATATTGGTCAAGTCCTCGACCTATTAGTATCGATAAGCTAAATACATTGCTGCA
>NZ_JACVWH010000095.1:0-255 GCF_020658495.1 Clostridioides sp. ES-S-0048-02 | reverse complement strand
TGCAGAAACAAAAGTTACATTAGTATTTACAGTAGAGCATACATCAAGTGGAAAAACAGCTGACACAGGAGAAATAGAGGTAACAGTACCAGCTAAGACAGCTGTAGATACAGACCAAGAAGCAGTAGATAATGAGGCATCAAAAATAACAAGTGTAACTGCACCAACACAAGATGCAACAACACTAACAATGCCATCAGTATCAAGTGGATATACTATATCAATAAAATCATCAACTAACGAAAATGTTATAAA
>NZ_JACVWH010000094.1:0-255 GCF_020658495.1 Clostridioides sp. ES-S-0048-02 | reverse complement strand
CTTTTGCTGATGAAGACCCCCCTGAAAAAATTCCTCAAAGGATAATAGATTTAGCAAATCACAACATTAGACCTAGAAATGAAGACCCTAAGAGTAAAGTAATGTTAAACAGTAAAGATATCAAAAATTTAATATCAACAGAAGAAGATACAATATTAGATGTTGTAAAAATAGCTGAAAATAAAGATTCAGAAACATTTGACGCAACTGTAATAGTAACTAGAGCTATACTTAACAAATATCAGGAAGAAATAC
>NZ_JACVWH010000093.1:0-259 GCF_020658495.1 Clostridioides sp. ES-S-0048-02 | reverse complement strand
TCAAACAGTTCACTTTGATTTAACTCATCTCTTTTTACACCCTTTGGTATACCTAATTTTTTTCTTACAAGTTCAGTAAAATGTTTATAATACATCTGAGGTTTATTACTTCCTTGACTAGTAGCATAATATACAAACTCTTGTATTTCATCTGTAAAATCTTTTCTAACCTTTTTACCTTCAGCTCTTATACCTAACCATTCTTCATCTTTTTCATTAGCTATATAGTATCCATTTTCTTTTATAGAATGTATAACTT
>NZ_JACVWH010000092.1:0-262 GCF_020658495.1 Clostridioides sp. ES-S-0048-02 | reverse complement strand
ATTTGATATTCTTTGGGAACAGATAACCATTCAATATGCAGCAATAATAAGAGCACAAAAGATAATGTATGTTAAAGATAAAGAAGAAATGATTAAGGAATTAAAGAAACATGAAAGCACAGAAAATAGCGAGAAGATAGAGTATGAATTTCAATTTGCATGGGATAGGCAAGCATCTTTTCTTAATGCACAGAGTAGGGCAATGAGTGAGTTAAGGAGTTTAATTAAGCAGTATGATGAAATGATTCATAAGGATTGGAAT
>NZ_JACVWH010000091.1:0-272 GCF_020658495.1 Clostridioides sp. ES-S-0048-02 | reverse complement strand
TACAAATTAGATGTCATATCACTAAATATATATATGCAGTTTTCAAAGTGCTAACGCACAGCGCCAACAGATAAATCCTGTTGCTTAAAGTGCTAAGGCACGTCGCCAACGAATAAATTCCGTTGCTTAAAGTGCTAACGCACAGCGCCAACAAACAAACTTCACATGCGTTCAGTTTATACTGTTGCTCAAAGTGCTAATTGAGTATTCGTAAAAACGAACCCTCAAAATTAAACAGTAGGCAATTCTCCTTAGAAAGGAGGTGATCCAGC
>NZ_JACVWH010000090.1:0-277 GCF_020658495.1 Clostridioides sp. ES-S-0048-02 | reverse complement strand
ACCAGTTAAAAAGGTTTGATAGATTAGAAGCTATCAACTTCGATAATTTTTAAAAGTTATCAACTTTATATATTACAAATTAGATGTCATATCACTAAATTTATATATGCAGTTTTCAAAGTGCTAAAGCACGTCGCCAACGAATAAATTCTGTTGCTCAAAGTGCTAATTGAGTATTCGTAAAAACGAACCCTCAAAATTAAACAGTAGGCAATTCTCCTTAGAAAGGAGGTGATCCAGCCGCACCTTCCGATACGGCTACCTTGTTACGACTTCA
>NZ_JACVWH010000089.1:0-303 GCF_020658495.1 Clostridioides sp. ES-S-0048-02 | reverse complement strand
ACCAGTTAAAAAGGTTTGATAGATTAGAAGCTATCAACTTCGATAATTTTTAAAAGTTATCAACTTTATATATTACAAATTAGATGTCATATCACTAAATTTATATATGCAGTTTTCAAAGTGCTAACGCACAGCGCCAACGAATAAATTCCGTTGCTCAAAGTGCTAAGGCACGTCGCCAACAAACAAACTTCACATGCGTTCAGTTTATACTGTTGCTCAAAGTGCTAATTGAGTATTCGTAAAAACGAACCCTCAAAATTAAACAGTAGGCAATTCTCCTTAGAAAGGAGGTGATCCAGC
>NZ_JACVWH010000088.1:0-312 GCF_020658495.1 Clostridioides sp. ES-S-0048-02 | reverse complement strand
ACCAGTTAAAAAGGTTTGATAGATTAGAAGCTATCAACTTCGATAATTTTTAAAAGTTATCAGCTTTATATATTACAAATTAGATGTCATATCACTAAATATATATATGCAGTTTTCAAAGTGCTAAGGCACGTCGCCAACGAATAAATTCCGTTGCTTAAAGTGCTAACGCACAGCGCCAACAGATAAATTCCGTTGCTCAAAGTGCTAATTGAGTATTCGTAAAAACGAACCCTCAAAATTAAACAGTAGGCAATTCTCCTTAGAAAGGAGGTGATCCAGCCGCACCTTCCGATACGGCTACCTTGTTAC
>NZ_JACVWH010000087.1:0-325 GCF_020658495.1 Clostridioides sp. ES-S-0048-02 | reverse complement strand
TATTCAAAAATGTTGGAGTAATTATGCAAAAGGTAATACAACAACAAGAAAATGACACTGTAGATATAGATAATGAGTTTAAAGACATAGAAAGAACTTGCTCTTTAAAAGGATATGGTGATATAAGTTGTATAACTGGTAGAGGTGTAAAAGTAAAAGATTCATATACAAAATTAATAGGTCTCTTTTATATAGATGCAGATAAACATATTTGGCAAAATGGAGATTATCAGATTGAACTTGAACTTAACTTTCAAAATATTATGGATGAAAAATCTGCTGGTCAAGATGAACAAAAAGAAGATGGCAGTTCAGAGTATACTGG
>NZ_JACVWH010000086.1:0-330 GCF_020658495.1 Clostridioides sp. ES-S-0048-02 | reverse complement strand
GGATTTTAAGTCCTGTGCGTCTGCCAGTTCCGCCACTTCGGCTTTTTTGGCTCCAAGGGTGGGGCTCGAACCCACAGCCTACCGGTTAACAGCCGGTTGCTCCACCGTTGAGCTACCTTGGAATATTTTGGAGGCGACACCCAGATTCGAACTGGGGATCAAGGAGTTGCAGTCCACTGCCTTACCACTTGGCTATGTCGCCGCCTTTTTGGTGATCTATCCGCGACTCGAACGCGGGACACCCTGATTAAAAGTCAGGTGCTCTACCGACTGAGCTAATAGACCATATTAGTTGGGGTGGATAATGAGAGTCGAACTCACGACCTCCAG
>NZ_JACVWH010000085.1:0-340 GCF_020658495.1 Clostridioides sp. ES-S-0048-02 | reverse complement strand
AACCCGAAGGTCGTAGGTTCGAGTCCTGCCTCCGCAACCATTAAAATGGCTCGTTGGTCAAGAGGTTAAGACACCGCCCTTTCACGGCGGTAACAGGGGTTCAATTCCCCTACGAGTCACCAAAAAAACAATTAAATAAGCGGGTGTAGCTCAATGGTAGAGTTCTGGCCTTCCAAGCCAGCTGTGAGGGTTCGATCCCCTTCACCCGCTCCAAAAAAATGGGATCATAGCTCAGCTGGGAGAGCACCTGCCTTACAAGCAGGGGGTCGCAGGTTCGAGCCCTGCTGGTCCCACCATTTGCGGCCTGGTAGTTCAGTTGGTTAGAATGCCAGCCTGTCAC
>NZ_JACVWH010000084.1:0-340 GCF_020658495.1 Clostridioides sp. ES-S-0048-02 | reverse complement strand
GTTAAAAAGGTTTGATAGATTAGAAGCTATCAACTTCGATAATTTTTTAAAGTTATCAGCTTTATATATTACAAATTAGATGTCATATCACTAAATATATATGCAGTTTTCAAAGTGCTAACGCACAGCGCCAACAGATAAATCCTGTTGCTTAAAGTGCTAAGGCACGTCGCCAACGAATAAATTCCGTTGCTTAAAGTGCTAACACACAAGGCCAACAAACAAACTTCACATGCGTTCAGTTTATACTGTTGCTCAAAGTGCTAATTGAGTATTCGTAAAAACGAACCCTCAAAATTAAACAGTAGGCAATTCTCCTTAGAAAGGAGGTGATCCAGCC
>NZ_JACVWH010000083.1:0-354 GCF_020658495.1 Clostridioides sp. ES-S-0048-02 | reverse complement strand
CGAAGCTTATCGCAGCTTATCGCGTCCTTCATCGGCTCCTAGTGCCAAGGCATCCGCCCTGCACCCTTAATAACTTGACCAGTTAAAAAGGTTTGATAGATTAGAAGCTATCAACTTCGATAATTTTAAAAAGTTATCAGCTTTATATATTATAAATTAGATGTCATATCACTAAATATATATATGCAGTTTTCAAAGTGCTAAGGCACAGCGCCAACAGATAAATCCTGTTGCTCAAAGTGCTAATTGAGTATTCGTAAAAACGAACCCTCAAAATTAAACAGTAGGCAATTCTCCTTAGAAAGGAGGTGATCCAGCCGCACCTTCCGATACGGCTACCTTGTTACGACTTCA
>NZ_JACVWH010000082.1:0-361 GCF_020658495.1 Clostridioides sp. ES-S-0048-02 | reverse complement strand
AATGGGAACAGGTGTATCCTCTCTGCTATTATAACCAGATTATTGTCTAAATTTTCATTTATCTTTTTTCTAAGACAAGTATTATAATAACATATTTGTCTTATTATGTCAATACTTTATTTATTCGTTTTTAAGCTTATAAAATTCTTAAAAATTTCTAATTATTGACAAATTTAAATACATAGAGTTAACACTCTAAAAACTACATATATATTTTAATCAATGAACATCAAGTAAATATTGGTCAAGTCCTCGACCTATTAGTATCGATAAGCTAAATACATTGCTGCACTTACACCTTCGACCTATCAACCAGATAGTCTTTCTGGGGTCTTACCCTTGCGGTGGGAAATCTTATCTT
>NZ_JACVWH010000081.1:0-366 GCF_020658495.1 Clostridioides sp. ES-S-0048-02 | reverse complement strand
GTATTTACTTCTATCTATTGATAAAATCTAATACTTTGTAAAGTGTATCAAATCATTACCTTTTATAGCTGTGTACTTCTCTTTGGTTATACAATTAATAAATATAACTAGTTTTACAATTATAATGCCTAGTTTCGCATATCTACTTGTAAAATATTTTTAAAAAAAGTATTATTTAAATAAGATTTTAGATAACATAATATGCATAATTTACTGAATATTTTTTATTTTTCATTTTCTAGGGGGATTGCTTATGTTTAATGATATGATTGATGAATGTATTCACATAATGACTGCATATATTGCTAATTTAAAAGAATATTATTCATTCATAGAAACTCAGCTTGATGATTTCATTAAAAAATA
>NZ_JACVWH010000080.1:0-368 GCF_020658495.1 Clostridioides sp. ES-S-0048-02 | reverse complement strand
CGGTGGTTCGAATCCACCATCCTCCACCAAAAAAATGCGCGGATGTGGCGGAATTGGCAGACGCACTAGACTTAGGATCTAGCGCCATTGGCGTGGGGGTTCGACTCCCTTCATCCGCACCATTTTTATTTAATTTAATAAACGAGCGGGAATAGTTCAGTGGTAGAGCGCAACCTTGCCAAGGTTGAAGTCGCGAGTTCGAATCTCGTTTCCCGCTCCAAATTTATGTTTATATTGCAATGTGGGTGCATAGCTCAGCTGGATAGAGCAACGCCCTTCTAAGGCGTGTGTCCGGGGTTCGAATCCCTGTGCGCTCACCACATATATATTGGGGATTAGCCAAGTCGGTAAGGCACATGACTTTGACT
>NZ_JACVWH010000079.1:0-391 GCF_020658495.1 Clostridioides sp. ES-S-0048-02 | reverse complement strand
TTCTATGAGTAAGTCATATCCTCCACTATTAACTCTAGGTATTTTATACGACTTTTCCTCTGTTTTAGTTTTAAACTGCTTTTCGGGGCATATTATTACATCCACCTTATGCCCTTCTTTTCTGAATATATCTGCTAATACTGGTGCAAAAGATTTATTATATTGATACTCGTTAACTACTCCATCAGCAGAAGTACATGCACCACTTTTTAAAATACTGTGTCCTACTGTTATACATATTTTCATTATTTATTTTCCTCCTTTAACTGTTTGTAAGTTTGATTTATACCTATTGATATACCCCAACAAATTACACCTTGTAAGACTGCATCAGCATTTAATCCTAACATCCATATTGAGAAGCCTACTCCAAGTGCTAGTAATACTACTG
>NZ_JACVWH010000078.1:0-395 GCF_020658495.1 Clostridioides sp. ES-S-0048-02 | reverse complement strand
ATCGGCTCCTAGTGCCAAGGCATCCGCCCTGCACCCTTAATAACTTGACCAGTTAAAAAGGTTTGATAGATTAGAAGCTATCAACTTCGATAATTTTTAAAAGTTATCAGCTTTATATATTACAAATCAGATGTCATATCACTAAATATATATATGCAGTTTTCAAAGTGCTAACGCACATCACCAACGTATAAATCCCGTTGCTTAAAGTGCTAGCGCACGTCGCCAACAAACAAACTTCACATGTGTTCAGTTTATTCTGTTGCTTAAAGTGCTAACGCACATAGCTTGTCTAAAGATAAGCTAAAAGTGCATGTAAGAGGCTACTAGATAAATCAAAGATTTAAGTAATATACTCTTAATGGTGGAGATGAGGAGAGTCGAACTCCTGACCC
>NZ_JACVWH010000077.1:0-404 GCF_020658495.1 Clostridioides sp. ES-S-0048-02 | reverse complement strand
TGAAAGTTCTTTATGAACTTCATATTTGGGGGTGTAGCTCAGTTGGGAGAGCACTTGCCTTGCAAGCAAGGGGTCAGGAGTTCGACTCTCCTCATCTCCACCATTAAGAGTATATTACTTAAATCTTCGATTTATCTAGTAGCCTCTTACATGCACTTTTAGCTTATCTTTAGACAAGCTATGTGCGTTAGCACTTTAAGCAACGGAATAAACTGAACACATGTGAAGTTTGTTTGTTGGCGACGTGTACTAGCACTTTAAGCAACGAGATTTATTCGTTGGCGCTGTGCGTTAGCACTTTGAAAACTGCATATATATATTTAGTGATATGACATCTAATTTGTAATATATAAAGTTGATAACTTTTAAAAATTATCGAAGTTGATAGCTTCTAATCTATCAAA
>NZ_JACVWH010000076.1:0-424 GCF_020658495.1 Clostridioides sp. ES-S-0048-02 | reverse complement strand
CTGAGATTGCCTTTATAACTTCTATTGTAGTTGTACCCTTACCTCTTAATTTAGCTTTTACATTACTTCTTCTAGTATCAAAATCCAACTTAGAATTTGTTTTTATTTTTAATAGATCTTCCCAATCATCAAGCCCCCAAGTTGCTGTATCTATAAAAAACTGATCTAATAAATCATTCTTTTCATCAAGTAATGTTAGAAGTTCATTTTCAAGTGCATCTTGAATTTGTATATCAATTTCATTGTTTGCGAAACTTGGTAAATGGTCAATTAACTTCAATTTAACTCACCTCGATGTTAAATGTAACATTTGAAACAGCAGGAACTTTTTCTTCATCAACTATTATGTTTTTAATATCTTCATTGATAAGTAGATTTTTTATATCATGCACTCCTTCTATGCTTGCTAATAAACTTATTATTT
>NZ_JACVWH010000075.1:0-440 GCF_020658495.1 Clostridioides sp. ES-S-0048-02 | reverse complement strand
CAACTATTTAATTTCTTAAATTGCATTTAGATTTATTTTAGTAGTAGATAAATTAAATTTAAATATTAGACAAAAAGGTGATAGATAATTTCTATCACCTTTTTAATATATTCTACTTCAAAAATAAGTAGTTTTTTATTATTTAAAAAGAAATACATAAAACTATAGTAGAAGTTGTAACAATAAAACGAACAAAAATTATCATACTAGAACATAAGACATGTTATAATTGTATTAGATATATACATTAACATACACCAAAGCACTCTTTTTATAGGAGTGCTTATTTTTTATATGGAATAAATTGGAAATTATATATATTCTAATTCAATTGATTACACACTCTTATTGGTATAGAATTTAGTTATACATAAATTGGTAAGAGGTGTAAACTAATGAAGATTAATAAATTACCACATGCAGAACTAAAACTGATGAAA
>NZ_JACVWH010000074.1:0-440 GCF_020658495.1 Clostridioides sp. ES-S-0048-02 | reverse complement strand
AATCCCCGTGTCGGTGGTTCGATTCCGCCTCTGGGCACCAAGAATATGGCGGTATAGCTTAGTTGGCTAGAGCGTTCGGTTCATACCCGAAAGGTCATAGGTTCGACTCCTATTACCGCTACTAAAATTTAATGTGGGCCATTAGCTCAGTTGGTTAGAGCGCCCGGCTCATAACCGGTAGGTCTGGGGTTCGAGTCCCTGATGGCCCACCACATTAAATTAACAAAATTTCGAGGTGTAGCGCAGTTTGGTAGCGCACATGGTTTGGGACCATGGGGCCGGGGGTTCGAGTCCCTTCACCTCGACCAATATAATGGTGGGTATAGCTCAGTTGGTTAGAGCGCCAGATTGTGGCTCTGGAGGTCGTGAGTTCGACTCTCATTATCCACCCCAACTAATATGGTCTATTAGCTCAGTCGGTAGAGCACCTGACTTTTAAT
>NZ_JACVWH010000073.1:0-443 GCF_020658495.1 Clostridioides sp. ES-S-0048-02 | reverse complement strand
TTTAAACTATCATAGTATCTTTGTCTTAAACTGTCCTCACTCTCTTCATCTTCTCCATTTATTAGTATTTCAGTTAACTCAGCAGTTTCAAGACCACCTATATATTCAATTGGAATCAACTGGCCAAGTTCAAAAATAGGACCAGTGGTTTCGCATTTCATCTTATATGTTTTTTCAGATATTCTCTCAACTGCCACATAATTGTATTCTCCTAAGTTGAATCTTGAATCAAGAGGAATATCTATATTAAAGACTCCTTTTGCAATTGTATTAGTGGCTGGTAAAGGTTCGATTCCTCTTTCTTTACATCTTTTCTCTAAATAATAGTAACTAGCAGTATCTACAAATGTTTGGTCTAGTAATTCATCCATAGCGACATAAGTTTCCGTAAGTTCTATAGCAACTGGTGCCAAGGCATTATATATTATAGAACCTTCTCGTTT
>NZ_JACVWH010000072.1:0-451 GCF_020658495.1 Clostridioides sp. ES-S-0048-02 | reverse complement strand
GGTAGATATAAAAGACTATAAGCCACATCAAACACAAAATCTGTATGTAATTGGTGGAGTAACTTGTAATAAGATGAAAGAAATGAGTAAGACCACAGGAGAAAAGTTTACTCAGATATATGCTGATGATGTATGGTTAACTATGGATAGAGCTAGAGAGTTTGTAAAAGAAAAGTTATAGAATTGACATACACTAAAATAGGTAAGACGAATTTTATATAAGATTCTTCTTATCTATTTTAATGGGTTAAATTTTATACTAAAGCACACTCGCACAACAAAATCATTATTCTATGAAGGCAAGACTCTACAATATCTTCTCCATATTTTTTAATGAAATCATCAAGCTGAGTTTCTATGAATGAATAATATTCTTTTAAATTAGCAATATATGCAGTCATTATGTGAATACATTCATCAATCATATCATTAAACATAAGCAATCCCCCTA
>NZ_JACVWH010000071.1:0-451 GCF_020658495.1 Clostridioides sp. ES-S-0048-02 | reverse complement strand
TAGAAGGTGTATTGAATAAAAATATAAAAAATGAGGGAGCCAAAGAGATGTATAAACACACTATAGTTTATGATGGAGAAGTTGACAAGATACCTGCAACAGTAGTCGGCTGGGGCTATAATGATGGTAAAATATTAATATGTGATATAAAAGATTATATACCAGGTCAAACAGAGAATTTATATGTTGTAGGCGGAGGAGCATGTAATAAGATAGGTTCTATAACTAAAGAGAGATACACTATGATAAAAGGTAATGATAGATTTGATACCCTTTATAAGGCATTAGATTTTATAAACAAGTAAACCGATTAGGAGGTAGTAACTGGTAATGTAAAATAATTTGTGCTTCAAGGTTAATAAAAATCTTCTTTATGGCAATGATTTAAATATAATCAAATGTCGTAAAGGAGATTTTTTATGAATACTTTAAGAAAACAATTAGTCAAAGA
>NZ_JACVWH010000070.1:0-453 GCF_020658495.1 Clostridioides sp. ES-S-0048-02 | reverse complement strand
TAGGTTGTAAATATGCTCGAGGAGCAGAAGGACCTAACACTTTTGATTGTTCTGGGTTTACTCAGTGGTGTTATAAACAAGTAGGCATAAGTATTCCTAGGACAGTTGCAACACAAAGTAAAGCAGGAAAAGCTGTAGATTTAAAAGATAGAAGCAAATGGAAAGCAGGAGATTTATTGTGTAGAGTTGGTGGAGGTAGTAGTAATCATGTAATGATGTATCTTGGAAATGGTCAAATGATTCATTCGCCACAGACTGGTGATGTAGTAAAAATACAGTCAGTTGATTCATATAGAAAAGGAAAAGCATACACACATGTGAGAAGATTTATATAAGTGAGGTGATAAAGTGTCACAGGAATTATTACAAGTAATCAAGAAGGCTGCAATGGATGCAGTAGAAACAAGTAATCCAATGACTCTTGCATTTGGAACTATAGAAAGTGTTAATCCT
>NZ_JACVWH010000069.1:0-460 GCF_020658495.1 Clostridioides sp. ES-S-0048-02 | reverse complement strand
TGAGATAAATATATATTATGATTCAAGATATGAAAATAAGATACAGAGTATAGTTGGTGAGATTGAACAGTTATTTAAGTCTCAAGTTAAAAATTTTAGTGTATCAAAATTTAATCATTGATGATTAATAAGGTAGCAACTAGCTTAAGTTGCTACCTTTTAAAGCGTAGGTATATAAGAAACTAAGTATAGCCATTTTCCAAATATCAATGATAGTATAAAGCCCGAAAGAAATATACCTAATATATACCATAAAAAAGTATTTAGATTCTTTTTCATAAATAACCACCAACTTATATTATATTTAATCTTCTTAATTAAAGTATATCAATAATAAGTATAAAGAGTATCTAAAATATTACAAATATATGTAATAAAATTTAATGATAATATATTAAATATCAAAAAATATAACTATTCTACAAAAATAGATTGAAATTTCTGAATATTTATATTATAA
>NZ_JACVWH010000068.1:0-467 GCF_020658495.1 Clostridioides sp. ES-S-0048-02 | reverse complement strand
TGTCTGCTGATACTTTATCATCACCACTGTACACTATTGTATGTTTATATCTATTATAATTATTTTCCTCTGATGAACTTATATGTTTAGTTATTGCTTCCACTATTGCAGTAGCTAATTTATCAGCTCCTAAATTTAAATATTTATTCACATCTTCTGTATCAATAAAACATACTTCTATTAGCATACTTTTTGCTTTAGTTTTATTTACTACATATAATCCACTTCCATCTTTCACTCCTCTGTTTGTAAATCCTAGAGCAGATATTTTTTTGCAAACATCTATAGCATCTTGGTACTGTTTACCTTTGTAAGTGTAAACCTCGCATCCTCTGCCACCACCTGCATTAAAATGTATACTTATAAACCAGTCAAGGTCTTGTCTATTTGCCTGTGCTGTTATCTTAGATAAACATTCTGATTGGGTAGACGCTTTATCTATAGTACAATCGGCTACATTATTACCT
>NZ_JACVWH010000067.1:0-472 GCF_020658495.1 Clostridioides sp. ES-S-0048-02 | reverse complement strand
TTATTCATCAATATCATCTTCTTCTAAATTTTTAAAATACTCTTCTAACTTATCTAAGCTTTTACTATCTAAAACTTCATCATCATGTAAGGCTGAAATTAAACTCTTAAATGAATTATTGTGCATGAAACTAAAGAAACTCTTTGTCTCGACCTTTAAATAATCTGTTTCCTTTATAGCTATAGTATAATATGTACATCTATCTACCTTATCAGTAGTTAAAAATCCTTTGCCTACTAAATTTTTTAGGAATGTTAGTGTTGTACTCTTTTTCCAATTATACTTTAACTTCATAGCTTCTATGACATCCCTTGAGGCTAAGATATCATCCACTCCCCAAATATATTTCATCAGTTTTAGTTCTGCATGTGGTAATTTATTAATCTTCATTAGTTTACACCTCTTACCAATTTATGTATAACTAAATTCTATACCAATAAGAGTGTGTAATCAATTGAATTAGAATATATAT
>NZ_JACVWH010000066.1:0-473 GCF_020658495.1 Clostridioides sp. ES-S-0048-02 | reverse complement strand
ATGGTAGATGACGAAGAGTTATTAGAACTAGTAGAAATGGAAGTAAGAGATTTATTAACAGAATATGATTTCCCAGGAGATGATACTCCAATAATAAGAGGATCAGCATTAATGGCATTAGAAGATCCAAAGAGCGACTGGGGAAATAAAATAGTAGAATTATTCGAGCAAATAGATGAATATATACCAGCACCAGAAAGAGATACTGACAAACCATTCTTAATGCCAGTAGAAGACGTATTCTCAATCACAGGAAGAGGAACAGTTGCAACAGGAAGAGTGGAAAGAGGAGTATTAAAAGTACAAGACGAAGTAGAATTAGTAGGATTAACAGAAGCACCAAGAAAAGTAGTAGTAACAGGAGTAGAAATGTTCAGAAAATTATTAGACCAAGCACAAGCAGGGGATAATATAGGAGCATTATTAAGAGGAGTACAAAGAAACGAAATAGAAAGAGGACAAGTACTAGCAAA
>NZ_JACVWH010000065.1:0-516 GCF_020658495.1 Clostridioides sp. ES-S-0048-02 | reverse complement strand
CCATCATTATAGCCCCAGCCGACTACTGTTGCAGGTATCTTGTCAACTTCTCCATCATAAACTATAGTGTGTTTATACATCTCTTTGGCTCCCTCATTTTTTATATTTTTATTCAATACACCTTCTACAATTAACTTGGCCATACCTTCATATCCAAGTTTCTTAGCCTTCTCATAATCTTCTTTATTATCGCAAAATAAACTTTCAATTAATATGGCTGTAGGCTTTGAACTATTTAAAATATATAATCCTTTATCTAATTTAGCTCCTCTATTTTTAAATACTGTGCCTAATTTCTTACATATTCTAGTTGCGTACTCTAAACCTTTATTGCTATAATATAGTACCTCTGAACCTTTTCCTTGACCATCACTTGCATTTAGATGTAGTTCTATGAGTAAGTCATATCCTCCACTATTAACTCTAGGTATTTTATACGACTTTTCCTCTGTTTTAGTTTTAAACTGCTTTTCGGGGCATATTATTACATCCACCTTATGCCCTTCTTTTCTGAAT
>NZ_JACVWH010000064.1:0-528 GCF_020658495.1 Clostridioides sp. ES-S-0048-02 | reverse complement strand
CCAGTATATATTTTTTACAATTTATTAGAATAAAATTCATATATTGGGAAATATTAATAGTAAATAAATAATTGTTGCTATAAAGTAGAAATTATCTTTAAAAGCACAAATTAATTTACAGTCTCTAATATTTTGAGTTTAGAAACTACATAGATATATCAATTATAAAGAAAATTAATTAGCAGATTGTTATTCTATTGCTGCGTTAAATCTAAATATATAAAACTATATAGCACAACCTGTAATAATAAAACGAACGAAAATTATCATACTAAAACATAAGACATGTTATAATTGTATTAGATATATACATTAACATACACCAAAGCACTCCTATAAAAAGAGTGCTTATTTTTTTTGAAATACATTAAGGTATAAAACTGTCAAGAACATTACTCAATACACCTTAAAATTGATTTAAATAGTTCTTTTTAACAACCTAAATTATGTGATATAATAAAAAAATAGAAGTGTACTACGAATACACTTCTATAGTTGCAATTAAGCATTCTCATGTCGGGGAGTGCT
>NZ_JACVWH010000063.1:0-542 GCF_020658495.1 Clostridioides sp. ES-S-0048-02 | reverse complement strand
AGTCCCCTGCTCTACCGACTGAGCTATCTGGGCATTTGGCGGAGAGGGTGGGATTCGAACCCACGGCCCCTTTCGAAGTCACTGGTTTTCAAGACCAGCTCCTTAAACCACTCGGACACCTCTCCATATTCTACTTCCAATGATTCATCCGAGGATCGAACTCGGGACACCCTGATTAAGAGTCAGGTGCTCTGCCAGCTGAGCTAATGAACCTTAACTTTAATATTTAATGGCTGGGGATGCAGGACTTGAACCTACGCATACATGAGTCAAAGTCATGTGCCTTACCGACTTGGCTAATCCCCAATATATGTGGTGAGCGCACAGGGATTCGAACCCCGGACACACGCCTTAGAAGGGCGTTGCTCTATCCAGCTGAGCTATGCACCCACAATAAATATGTATAAATTAAATAAAAAATGGTGCGGATGAAGGGAGTCGAACCCCCACGCCAATGGCGCTAGATCCTAAGTCTAGTGCGTCTGCCAATTCCGCCACATCCGCGCATTTTTTTGGTGGAGGATGGTGGATTCGAACCACCG
>NZ_JACVWH010000062.1:0-545 GCF_020658495.1 Clostridioides sp. ES-S-0048-02 | reverse complement strand
GAGTTCCCCTCATTAAGCTATGTATTCACTTAATGATACTTAGACATTACTCTAAGTGAGTTTCCTCATTCGGAAATCTTCGGATCAAAGTTTACGTGCAACTCCCCGAAGCTTATCGCAGCTTATCACGTCCTTCATCGGCTCCTAGTGCCAAGGCATCCGCCCTGCACCCTTAATAACTTGACCAGTTAAAAAGGTTTGATAGATTAGAAGCTATCAACTTCGATAATTTTTAAAAGTTATCAGCTTTATATATTACAAATTAGATGTCATATCACTAAATATATATATGCAGTTTTCAAAGTGCTAACGCACAGCGCCAACAGATAAATCCTGTTGCTTAAAGTGCTAACGCACGTCGCCAACGAATAAATTCCGTTGCTCAAAGTGCTAATTGAGTATTCGTAAAAACGAACCCTCAAAATTAAACAGTAGGCAATTCTCCTTAGAAAGGAGGTGATCCAGCCGCACCTTCCGATACGGCTACCTTGTTACGACTTCACCCCAGTTATTGATTCCACCTTCGACGACTTCTTCCAAAAGGT
>NZ_JACVWH010000061.1:0-619 GCF_020658495.1 Clostridioides sp. ES-S-0048-02 | reverse complement strand
ACCTTTTGGAAGAAGTCGTCGAAGGTGGAATCAATAACTGGGGTGAAGTCGTAACAAGGTAGCCGTATCGGAAGGTGCGGCTGGATCACCTCCTTTCTAAGGAGAATTGCCTACTGTTTAATTTTGAAAGTTCTTTATGAACTTCATATTTGGGGGTGTAGCTCAGTTGGGAGAGCACTTGCCTTGCAAGCAAGGGGTCAGGAGTTCGACTCTCCTCATCTCCACCATTAAGAGTATATTACTTAAATCTTTGATTTATCTAGTAGCCTCTTACATGCACTTTTAGCTTATCTTTAGACAAGCTATGTGCGTTAGCACTTTGAAAACTGCATATATATTTAGTGATATGACATCTAATTTGTAATATATAAAGCTGATAACTTTAAAAAATTATCGAAGTTGATAGCTTCTAATCTATCAAACCTTTTTAACTGGTCAAGTTATTAAGGGTGCAGGGCGGATGCCTTGGCACTAGGAGCCGATGAAGGACGTGATAAGCTGCGATAAGCTTCGGGGAGTTGCACGTAAACTTTGATCCGAAGATTTCCGAATGAGGAAACTCACTTAGAGTAATGTCTAAGTATCATTAAGTGAATACATAGCTTAATGAGGGGAACTC
>NZ_JACVWH010000060.1:0-667 GCF_020658495.1 Clostridioides sp. ES-S-0048-02 | reverse complement strand
GGTCGAAGGTGTAAGTGCAGCAATGTATTTAGCTTATCGATACTAATAGGTCGAGGACTTGACCAATATTATTTGATGTTCATTGATTAAAATATATATGTAGTTTTTAGAGTGTTAACTCTATGTAAAGTACTAACTTCAATTAATAGAAGATATTTAATAAAAAACTATTATTATTTAGTACTTTAAAAGTATTGACATTTAAAAATAAAGATGTTAATATAATACTTGTCTTATAAATAGGCAATATGTGGTTATAATAGCAAAGAGGATACACCTGTTCCCATTCCGAACACAGAAGTTAAGCTCTTTAGCGCTGATGGTACTTGGTGGGAAACTGCCTGGGAGAGTAGGACATAGCCACGTAAATATTCCAAGGTAGCTCAACGGTGGAGCAACCGGCTGTTAACCGGTAGGCTGTGGGTTCGAGCCCCACCCTTGGAGCCAAAAAAAGCCGAAGTGGCGGAACTGGCAGACGCACAGGACTTAAAATCCTGCGGGACTTACCTCTCGTACCGGTTCGATTCCGGTCTTCGGCACTTATAAAACAATATCGCGGAGTGGAGCAGTTGGCAGCTCGTCGGGCTCATAACCCGAAGGTCGTAGGTTCGAGTCCTGCCTCCGCAACCATTAAAATGGCTCGTTGGTCAAGAGGTTAAGACACCGC
>NZ_JACVWH010000059.1:0-667 GCF_020658495.1 Clostridioides sp. ES-S-0048-02 | reverse complement strand
GCGCCTTTAAACAATCTTACTATACAAAAGATTTCTTAGATAAACATCCATTATTAAAATATGGTGATGAAATACAATTAGTTACAGGAGTTTCAAATCGAGATGGAACTTACAAAGTAAATGATGTTGGATCTGCCATAATTATAGACAAAGATGGAACTTATCACATAGATATTTTATTTGGAAATGTAGAAGATATGATGGCTTTTGGAAGAAGAAAAGGAAAAATAGTCATAGGTGGTTATGCTGGAAACATGACAGAAAGAGCAAAAGCAGTAATAGCAGAGGCAAAAAAACACCTAGGCAAACCATACAAATGGGGTGGTAATGGACCAAGTAACTTTGACTGTTCTGGACTTATGGTATATTGCTTTAAAAAGGTTAGTGTTAATTTACCAAGAACATCTAGTCAACAATCTAAAGTTGGTAAAAAAGTAGAACAAAGTAATTTGCAAGCAGGAGATTTAGTGTTTTTCCATAATCCAGTTAGTCATGTTGGTTTATATATAGGTAATGGAGAATTTCTACATGCCCCACAAGCAGGTGATGTAGTTAAAATAAGCAAAACAAGCAGTAGTTATTACACTAAAAACTTTTCTACGGCTCGAAGAGTTTTATAAAAAGAGGTGATAAAATGGCAGATCCAATTAATGAATTTATAGGAATA
>NZ_JACVWH010000058.1:0-702 GCF_020658495.1 Clostridioides sp. ES-S-0048-02 | reverse complement strand
GATAGGTCGAAGGTGTAAGTGCAGCAATGTATTTAGCTTATCGATACTAATAGGTCGAGGACTTGACCAATATTATTTGATGTTCATTGATTAAAATATATATGTAGTTTTTAGAGTGTTAACTCTATGTATTTAAACCTGTCAATAATTAGAGATTTTTAAGAATTTTATAAGCTTAAAATCGAATAAATAAAGTATTGACATAATAAGACAAATATGTTATTATAATACTTGTCTTAGAAAAAAGATAAATGAAAATTTAGACAATAATCTGGTTATAATAGCAGAGAGGATACACCTGTTCCCATTCCGAACACAGAAGTTAAGCTCTCTAGCGCTGATGGTACTTGGTGGGAAACTGCCTGGGAGAGTAGGACATAGCCAGGTGATGTGCCGAAGTGGCGGAACTGGCAGACGCACAGGACTTAAAATCCTGCGGGACTTACCTCTCGTACCGGTTCGATTCCGGTCTTCGGCACCAAATTATTGTGGGCCATTAGCTCAGTTGGTTAGAGCGCCCGGCTCATAACCGGTAGGTCTGGGGTTCGAGTCCCTGATGGCCCACCACAATAATTTAAAGAACTTTGAAAATTAAACAGTAGGTTAATTTATAAAACAAGAAACAAACCATAAAGCCAGATATTTAGATAACAATAGTATCTGAGCCTGATAAACTTTTATTTGAGAGTTTGATCCTGGCTC
>NZ_JACVWH010000057.1:0-721 GCF_020658495.1 Clostridioides sp. ES-S-0048-02 | reverse complement strand
ATGCTACTAGTCAAGGAAGTAATAAACCTCAGATGTATTATAAACATTTTACTGAACTTGTAAGAAAAAAATTAGGTATACCAAAGGGTGTAAAAAGAGATGAGTTAAATCAAAGTGAACTGTTTGATATACAAGCACTTGAAAGAATTATATCTATGAAGTTACCTAAGTTAATAGATAAAGATATGAATTATAAAGAAGTATATAAAAAGATTAAGGAATTAATAGAAATGATTTAAATGACTATCTTGAGGGATGGTCTTTTTTAATTCCCAAAACGACAAACAAACGAGGTGGTGATGTGCAAGATGTCAAAGAAAAGGTAAAACAAGATTACCTAAAAGGTATGAAACAAAAGGAAATATCAGTAAAGTATGACATTAGTTTAAACACTTTAAAGTCATGGATAAAGAGATACAATTGGTCTAGTGAGAAAAAGAAGAGTGCACCTAAAAATAAAAGGGGTGCACCCATAGGTAATAAGAATGCTACTGGTCCACCTGGAAATAAGAACGCTGAAAAGTTTGGTTTCTTCTCAAAATATCTACCCGAAGAAACTCAAGAGTTAATACAAGAAATATCTATAAAAGATAAATTTGATATTCTTTGGGAACAGATAACCATTCAATATGCAGCAATAATAAGAGCACAAAAGATAATGTATGTTAAAGATAAAGAAGAAATGATTAAGGAATTAAAGAAACATGAAAGCACAGAAAAT
>NZ_JACVWH010000056.1:0-768 GCF_020658495.1 Clostridioides sp. ES-S-0048-02 | reverse complement strand
GGGATAATAATTTATATGTTTAGAGATAAAATGAATAAGTGTACACATATGTTGACTGCTTATATCGGTAGTTCATACGATTATTATAATTTTGTAAATACACAGTTATATAGATTTTGTTTTCTAGAGAATCTTTTTTAGCTTTATATACATTCGTACCAATCTATAGTAATGCAAAGGTCTTAAATATATTTTTAATATTAAGAATAACCAAGAATGTTAACTAAAAAATATAATTAAGTAGACATTTCTATTAATCTGTGATACAATAGTATTTGTGGTAATACACAATTAAATCAAGTATATCTTGATACAGGTTAATAGGAGTATTTTTAATGAATAATGGAATAGTGAAATGGTTTAATAATGAAAAAGGATTTGGTTTTATATCAATAGAAGGTGGAGATGATGTATTTGCTCATTTCTCAGCTATACAAACTTCAGGATTTAAATCATTAGAAGAAGGTCAACAAGTAAGCTTTGATATAGTTAAAGGTGCTAGAGGTCCTCAAGCAGAAAATATAACTATATTATAATATATAGATTTTTCGGGAAAGACTCTTTTGGGGTCTTTTTTTATTGCTAGTATATCTAATATAATTATTGATGAAAAAAACAATGTTGTTTAGAGAAATGAAAAAAGCACTCCCCGACATGAGAATGCTTAATTGCAACTATAGAAGTGTATTCGTAGTACACTTCTATTTTTTTATTATATCACATAATTTAGGTTGTTAAAAAGAACTATTTAAATCAATTTTAAGGTGT
>NZ_JACVWH010000055.1:0-902 GCF_020658495.1 Clostridioides sp. ES-S-0048-02 | reverse complement strand
TTTATATAAGTGAGGTGATAAAGTGTCACAGGAATTATTACAAGTAATCAAGAAGGCTGCAATGGATGCAGTAGAAACAAGTAATCCAATGACTCTTGCATTTGGAACTATAGAAAGTGTTAATCCTCTAAAAGTTAAGATAGAACAAAAAGCATCTTTTGAAGAATTTTTTTTAATACAAACAGATACATTTAAAAGATATACAGATAAAAAGATAGGAGACAAATTGGTTTTAATAAGAATGCAAGGAGGGCAACAATACTTGATTTTAGATAGGATGTGATAAAGTGATACCAACAGACGCTATTGACTACGATATAGAAGATGTATCAATTATAAATTTTGATGTAAGACAAGAACCAAGTAAAACATTTAAACTGAATACAGAAAAATCTAAGATAGATGGTATTTGTGATAATATGGAAGCATTAAAACAGACCATCTTTTTAATTTTAAATACTGAAAGGTATGAACATCTAATATATAGTTGGAATTATGGAGTTGAACTAAACGATTTAATTGGAGAGCCTATTTCTTATGTAATACCCGAACTTGAAAGACGAATCAAAGAGGCATTAGTACAAGATGATAGAATTGAAAATGTAGATAATTTTGAATTTCAAAATATAAAAGGAAAATTACATTGTAGATTTTCAGTTCATACCAAATATGGGAATTTAAATGCAGAGAAGGTGGTGAGTATTTAGTGTTTGAACTTATGACATTTGAAAATATAATTAAAAGAATGTTAGATAGTGTACCTGACACGTTTGATAAACGAGAAGGTTCTATAATATATAATGCCTTGGCACCAGTTGCTATAGAACTTACGGAAACTTATGTCGCTATGGATGAATTACTAGACCAAACATTTGTAGATACTGCTAGTTACTATTATTTAG
>NZ_JACVWH010000054.1:0-903 GCF_020658495.1 Clostridioides sp. ES-S-0048-02 | reverse complement strand
TTTATATAAGTGAGGTGATAAAGTGTCACAGGAATTATTACAAGTAATCAAGAAGGCTGCAATGGATGCAGTAGAAACAAGTAATCCAATGACTCTTGCATTTGGAACTATAGAAAGTGTTAATCCTTTAGTAGTTAAGATAGAGCAAAAAGCATCCTTTGAAGAATTCTTTCTAATACAAACAGACACATTTAAAAGATATACAGATAAAAAAATAGGAGATAAATTAGTTTTAATTCGTATGCAAGGAGGACAACAGTATTTAATTTTAGATAGGATGTGATAAAGTGTTACCAACAGATAACATTGACTATGATATAGAAGATGTATCAATTATAAACTTTGATGTAAGGCAAGAACCAAGTAAGACCTTTAAACTGAATATGGAGAGAAATAAAGTAGATGGTATTTGTGATGATGTGGAAGCATTAAAACAGACCATCTTTTTGATTTTAAACACAGAGAGATACCAACATCTAATATATAGTTGGAATTATGGAGTCGAGTTGAACGACCTTATCGGAGAACCTGTTTCATATGTAATACCCGAACTTGAAAGACGAATCAAAGAAGCACTAATTCAAGATGATAGGATTGAAAATGTAGACAATTTTCAGTTTGAAAATATAAAAGGTAAAGTACATTGTAAGTTTATAGTTCATACAAAGTATGGGAATTTAAATGCAGAGAAGGTGGTGAGTGTATAATTGTTTGAATTAATGACATTTGAAAATATAATTAAAAGAATGTTAGATAGTGTACCTGACACGTTTGACAAACGAGAAGGTTCTATAATATATAATGCCTTGGCACCAGTTGCTATAGAACTTACGGAAACTTATGTCGCTATGGATGAATTACTAGACCAAACATTTGTAGATACTGCTAGTTACTATTATTTAG
>NZ_JACVWH010000053.1:0-930 GCF_020658495.1 Clostridioides sp. ES-S-0048-02 | reverse complement strand
TTAATATCAACAGAAGAAGATACAATATTAGATGTTGTAAAAATAGCTGAAAATAAAGATTCAGAAACATTTGACGCAACTGTAATAGTAACTAGAGCTATACTTAACAAATATCAGGAAGAAATACTTGCAGATGTAAAGTATTTTGTAAAAATGACATATGATAAACGTAATTTGCCTGATGGATATCCTGGATATAAAATAACTAATGTGAGTGGTGGTGTTATATCTAAGTCAGACCCACAAATGACTCCTACAAAACTATATCTACGTTCAATTTCTGGTTACAGTAGATATCTTAATGCTACAGGTAATCGTACTTCTGGAATAGAAAAATTTAATTCTACAACATGGAATTCACCAAAAATGGGTTCTACATATTCATTTTCTCCAAGTTCTAATTACTACTATGATGCTAGTGGAGCAGGTGGAGTAAATGCACAGGCTCATTTAACAGTAAAGAGAAGTGTATCAAGTGCCACTTGGACTGATTATGTAGATGTTTTTATAGGAACTAGATTTGGTTTAACATAAAATATAAATATGGAATTTAGGTGCTTTTTATGAAAATTTTTTTATATGTTTTATATAGTTTTATAGTTATTACAATTAATTTTATATTAAAAGAAAAAAATTACAACTTTATTTTATTAGCAATATTTTTTATACTCCTATTAATTCAAAATGGGGTATTAAAAACAGGTTATCAAAATAGAGCCACCTTTTATCAAGACAATTACTTTAATGAAGAAAATAAAAATGATGAGATAAAACTTATGACTATAAAGAATTTTATATTTTTGTCTTTACCATTATGCTTTAATATACTATTCAACTATTTAATTTCTTAAATTGCATTTAGATTTATTTTAGTAGTAGATAAATTAAATTTAAATATTAGACAAAAAGGTGATAGATAATTTCTATCAC
>NZ_JACVWH010000052.1:0-1114 GCF_020658495.1 Clostridioides sp. ES-S-0048-02 | reverse complement strand
TATTCCTATAAATTCATTAATTGGATCTGCCATTTTATCACCTCTTTTTATAAAACTCTTCGAGCCGTAGAAAAGTTTTTAGTGTAATAACTACTGCTTGTTTTGCTTATTTTAACTACATCACCTGTTTGTGGGGCATGTAGAAATTCTCCATTACCTATATATAAACCAACATGACTAACTGGATTATGGAAAAATACTAAATCTCCTGCTTGCAAATTACTTTGTTCTACTTTTTTACCGACTTTAGATTGTTGACTAGATGTTCTTGGTAAATTAACATTAACCTTTTTAAAGCAATATACCATAAGTCCAGAACAGTCAAAGTTACTTGGTCCATTACCACCCCATTTGTATGGTTTGCCTAGATGTTTTTTTGCCTCTGCTATTACCGCTTTTGCTCTTGCTGTCATGTTTCCAGCATAACCACCTATGACTATTTTTCCTTTTCTTCTTCCAAAAGCCATCATATCTTCCACATTTCCAAATAAAATATCTATATGATATGTTCCATCTTTTTCTATGATTATTGCAGAGCCGACATCATTTACTTTGTAAGTTCCATCTCGATTTGAAACTCCTGTAACTAATTGTATTTCATCACCATATTTTAATAATGGATGTTTATCTAAGAAATCTTTTGTATAGTAAGATTGTTTAAAGGCGCCAACCATAGGGGCTGCACATGTCTTTTTAGAAGGGTCTAATTTTTTCTTTCTACAATCTGTATCTCCACCCTCAGATTTTCTAGGACAATAGGCAGTAAATTCAGCAGGAAACTCTGTTCCTCCAGTATACTCTGAACTGCCATCTTCTTTTTGTTCATCTTGACCAGCAGATTTTTCATCCATAATATTTTGAAAGTTAAGTTCAAGTTCAATCTGATAATCTCCATTTTGCCAAATATGTTTATCTGTATCTATATAAAAAAGTCCTATTAATTTTGTATATGAATCTTTTACTTTTACACCTCTACCAGTTATACAGCTTATATCACCATATCCTTTTAAAGAGCAAGTTCTTTCTATGTCTTTAAACTCATTATCTATATCTACAGTGTCATTTTCTTGTTGTTGTATTACCTTTTGCATAATTACTCCAACATTTTTGAATA
>NZ_JACVWH010000051.1:0-1316 GCF_020658495.1 Clostridioides sp. ES-S-0048-02 | reverse complement strand
TATTTTTTAATGAAATCATCAAGCTGAGTTTCTATGAATGAATAATATTCTTTTAAATTAGCAATATATGCAGTCATTATGTGAATACATTCATCAATCATATCATTAAACATAAGCAATCCCCCTAAAAAATGAAAAATAAAAAATATTCAGTAAATTATGCATATTATGTTATCTAAAATCTTATTTAAATAATACTTTTTTTAAAAATATTTTACAAGTAGATATGCGAAACTAGTCATTATAATTGTAAAACTAGTTATATTTATTAATTGTATAACCAAAGAGAAGTACACAGCTATAAAAGGTAATGATTTGATACACTTTACAAAGTATTAGATTTTATCAATAGATAGAAGTAAATACTATATGAAAGAATTATAAATATATGGAAAAATATGTTTAATATCGTTTTGATTAAGGTATAAATTTAATGAATAGAATGATAAGGGGTGGATAAGATGTTAATACATGATAAGAGCTTTTATCCAAATAATATTTATCCAACAATAGACTTTCTAAAGATAAAAAGGCAATTAAAATCAATATACAAGAATGATTTATCTGATTGTGGAAGCATATGTATAATAGAAAGAAAAGACTATTCTATAAGCATAAATAGCATAGGTGAGATAAATATATATTATGATTCAAGATATGAAAGTAAGATACAGAGTATAGTTGGTGAGATTGAACAGTTATTCAAGTCTCAAGTTAAAAATTTTAGTGTATCAAAATTTAAGCATTGATGGCTAAGAAGGTAGCAACTGAAAATAGTTGTTACCTTCTTTTTTAATAAATTTAAAGTTTATATAACAATATACCTTTTCCTAATTAAATAATATAAGATTGCTGTTATAATAACTATTAATATAATTGCTATTATTGTAATATCTAATAAACCTATAGCTATATATTCAAAGCCTATTACATAGCGATAAAGCACTTCCAGTTTAACAGTTCTTTTCCTATCTATATTTCCATACATTGATTCTAATTTATTAAAATATTTTTCACTGCAAAAACTAGTTTTAGGTTTAATTAAAGATATTATTATGGTTAATACTATAATTCCCACTCCAATAAGTATAAGATTGATATTCCCAAAATTCATAGTAGGATACCTCCTTCATAATTTAGAAAAATAGAGTTAATTTTCTTAATCAAAGTATATCAGCAATATAAGTATAAAGAGTATCTAAAATATTACAAATATATGTAATAAAATTTAATGATAATATATTAAATATCAAAAAATATAACTATTCTACAAAAATAGATTGAAATTTCTGAATATTTATATTATAATTTATATA
>NZ_JACVWH010000050.1:0-1413 GCF_020658495.1 Clostridioides sp. ES-S-0048-02 | reverse complement strand
GAGACTGTAAATTAATTTGTGCTTTTAAAGATAATTTCTACTTTATAGCAACAATTATTTATTTACTATTAATATTTCCCAATATATGAATTTTATTCTAATAAATTGTAAAAAATATATACTGGGATATTTCTAAATATTTTTGTAAACCATATATATTATGGCAAATTTTTGAAATATGATTTTTAAAAATTATATTCTATTATCAAAGAATATAGATAACTGATTATATATACTATCCCAGTTTCTATATCTCATAGTCCATTTTTTCATCACATTTTCACTTGCTAAGAACAATATTTTTAATAGTGAGTCGTCTGATGGAAAAGTGGACTTTGTTTTTGTGACTTTTCTAAACTGTCTATTAAGTCCTTCAATTATATTTGTAGTGTACATTATAGTCCTTATTTCTTCAGGAAAACTAAAAAATGGTGCTATAACATCCCAGTTATTTCTCCAAATTTTAATTGCCGAAGGATACTGTTTACCCCATTTTTCATCTATTTTATCTAAAGCCGATGAGGCTTCTTGTTCATTAACTGCTTTATATACAGATTTAAAATCACTTATTAATACTTTTGAATCTTTGTATGAAACATATTTAAAAGTATTTCTTATCTGATGGATTATACATTTTTGTATTATAGAATTAGGATAACTTGCGGCTATCGCCTCTTTAAAGCCATTTAATCCATCAACACTAAAAATTAGTACATCTTTAACACCTCTATTTTTTAAATCGGTTAAAACACTATACCAAAACTTTGAAGTTTCGTTTTCACCTATCCATATTCCTAAAATATCTTTGAAACCATCCTTATTTACTCCTAGAACTATATATGCAGCTTTATTTTTTATTTTTCCATCATCTCTTACTTTGTAATGAATTGCATCCATAAATACAAAAGGATAAACTTGTTCAAGAGGTCTATTTTGCCACTCTTTAGCTCTTTGAATTACAACATTTGTTATATTACTTACTTGATCAGCTGAAATTTCTATACCGTATAAATCTAATATTTGGTCATGTATATCTCTTGTTGACATACCTCTTGCATAAAGTGATATTATTTTTTCTTCGATTCCTGAGATATCTCTAATATTTTTAGGAACGACTACTGGGTTAAAGTCATTATCTCTGTCTCTTGGAACGTCTAGTTGTAAATCTCCAAATTGTGACTTTACAGTTTTTTTGCTATATCCATTTCTTCTATTAGTTGTATTCTTGTTATGGCTGTCGCCCTTTTCATAACCTAGCTCTAATGCCATTTCTTGTTCTAACATCTCTTGTAATATATCTTTGAACATATCTCTTAGATAACTACTTATATCTCCAGATTTTATAAATTCTCCATCTGATATAATTTCTTTGACTAATTGTTTTCTTAAAGTATTCATAAAAAATCTCCTTTA
>NZ_JACVWH010000048.1:0-1881 GCF_020658495.1 Clostridioides sp. ES-S-0048-02 | reverse complement strand
CAGGTGATGTAGTTAAAATAAGCAAAACAAGCAGTAGTTATTACACTAAAAACTTTTCTACGGCTCGAAGAGTTTTATAAAAAGAGGTGATAAAATGGCAGATCCAATTAATGAATTTATAGGAATAATGAGAAAAGAAGGTAAATATCATAATCAGCCTTCTTTTTTTATTGGTAAAGTTAAAGATAAATTGCCAGATTTAAAGATAGAGATAAATACTCTTTTATTGGAAAAAGAAAATCTTTTAATAGATAGTTGGATACTTAATAGTCAGATAGAAACATTTGAAACAGAAATAAATCAAGAACACAAACATAATATAAAAAATCCTTTTATTAATAATCTCGAATCTGGAGATATGGTAATAATGTTTAAAATAGGCGAGAAATTTGCTGTTGTAAGTAAGTTGGTGAGTTTATAATGAGTACAATCTTCCCTTTCATGGGTGTTCCAGATGATTATACTTCTCCATCCAATGAAGAATTACCTATTTTCAAGGAATTTGCTTGGAATTTTGAAAAAGATGAAAAGATAATTGAAAATGGAGACTTTAAAGTAGTTGAAAGAAATGAAGCAATCAAAGTATGGATTTATAAAACTATAAAGACAGATAAGTATGTTCATTTAATATACACTTGGGATTATGGAACAGATATAAAAAATCTCATAGGACAAAAGTATACTAAAGGCCTTACTGAAAGTGAAGCAAAAAGGTATATACAAGAAGCACTCTTAATTAATCCATATATATTAGAAGTTAATGTAACAAATACAGAATTTAAGGATGATAATTTATCTATAAATTTGAATATAAAAACAATCTATGGAGAGGAGAAGATTACTTTTGTATGATAACCAAACATTTAGTACCTTAAATAATAGAACATTAAATAACATAGACCTTCCTCTTTACAAAGGTCAAGGATCTTCTCTTTATAATATAGTTTCACCTGTTAATTCAGAACTTGCACAGTTATATATAGAACTTTCTTATATACATAAAAGAGTTTTTATTCAAGATAATTTTGACGATTTTCTCGATAGAAGAGTCAATGAATTTGGAGTATATAGAAAGTTAGGTACAGAAGCAATAGGTGAAGTAACATTTGAAGGCAAAATGGGAACTCAAATACCAAATGGAACAATAGTATCTCACAGTGATTTACTATTTGTAGTTATTAAAGATATTACAATAGATGAAAATAGTAAGTTAAATGTAAGCCCTATACAGGCTTTGGAGGTTGGCGTTAAGTACAATTTATCAGCTAACACAGAATTTAAACTTATAGACAATATAAATGGTGTAACTAAAATTTATAATGAACTGGACCTAAAGGGTGGAACAGAAATAGAAACTGATGAAGAATTAAAAGAAAGGTTCTATAAAATACAAAAAAATCAAGCCACAAGTGGTAATAAAGCACATTACCAGTCTTGGGCTTTAGAGGTTGAAGGTGTTTATAATGCAAAAGTAATTCCTTGTTGGGATGGACCAGGTACAATTAAAATTCTAATTTATGGTCAAAACAATCAATCAGTTGACAATGAAGTATTACAAAGATGTGCTGAACATATAGAAGAAGAAAAACCTATTGGACCTACTGTTACAATTGTTACACCAAGTATTTTTGATATTACTATTAGTGCGACTTTAACACTTGAAAATGGATATGATATTGAATCCATAAAAGTTGTATTTTTAGATATTATAAATTCTTATTTAATAGAAAATTCAAGAGAGATTATTTATATAAAAATAATAAGTTTATTAGCAAGCATAGAAGGAGTGCATGATATAAAAAATCTACTTATCAATGAAGATATTAAAAACATAATAGTTGATGAAGAAAAAGTTCCTGCTGTTTCAAATGTTACATTTAA
>NZ_JACVWH010000047.1:0-1902 GCF_020658495.1 Clostridioides sp. ES-S-0048-02 | reverse complement strand
TTTCATCAGTTTTAGTTCTGCATGTGGTAATTTATTAATCTTCATTAGTTTACACCTCTTACCAATTTATGTATAACTAAATTCTATACCAATAAGAGTGTGTAATCAATTGAATTAGAATATATATTTATTCCAATTTATTCCATTATATTATATATTATTTTTCCATTTTTAGCTTTCAGTAATATCTCTCCAGAAGTATTGGAAACATTTTCAACTACATTTATGTTTACCTTATATGTTGATTTTATGTTTTTTCTTACACTATTTGTAGTTTCAACACTTATATCTTCATATTCTTTCCACAAACTTCCTACTAAAGAATTGTACTTATATTCATCCAAGTCAATATCTAATATTGTATCTATATATAATATATTTTTAGCTTTGTCGCCAGAAATTTCAAAATCTGTATAAGCTTCTTCATATTCTCTTATAATTTTATCAAATACTATAGATTCTCGAGCTTTTATTACTCCAAAAATCCCAACTATCACTACTAAAACAATTAATATAATTTTTTTATTTTTCATTTTAATTACCTCATTTTTATATTCTCTTAATTTAATATTCTAATTTTTGCATTGCAATTACTGAAAATCTAACATCTTGAACTATATCAGTTGCTTTTTGTAGAGACTCACTATTACTGTTCATTACTCCATCTATTATAAGATCCACAACTTCTTCCATATCTTCTAAATTCTTTTTAGTATATTTTATTATATTACCTTCTTTTTCTGTAAGTTCTATATTTTTTAATGATATATCCTTTTCTACATCTTCTATTGCCCCAACTTTTTCTCTACAGAAATATTGAAGCTCTAAAAATCCTTTTATCATTTCGCTACTATCAGTACCTTGATTAACCCACTCATTCATTAAACCATATGTCTCTTGAGTTTTTGCCTGTAATTCTTCATTTAAATTATGTACTTCTCTAATAGATTCTACCTTAAACTGATCTAGATCTTCTTCTTGTAAAACATTTTCTGAATTAGAAACAGGTGTAACCTCACCTTCATCGTTATTTTTACTTGAACATCCAGTCAGAATAATTACACATAAAACCCCTAGTATTGATATTATAACTTTTTTTCTCACAAATTCTCCCCCTCTAAATTTAAATTTCCTCAAATTAATTATATATACAAATAGATTCTATGACAACCAAATTATTCCATTATTGTACTAACTTATTTTTTTTAATAAAATTTTATAACAGATATTGAAGATATTACATTTTCTATATACAATAACAGAGTAAGTTTTTTAAATTTCTGAAATCATTTATATATCATTAATTAAATATTTTCGTAACAGAGATTTTGAAAGATAATAAGATTGATTTGATAATTATTGATGAAAAAAACAGGGTTGTTTGGAGAAATGAAAAAAGCACTCCCGCTCATGAGAATGCTTAATTGCAACTATAGAAGTGTATTCGTAGTACACTTCTATTTTTTTATTATATCATAAATTGTTGATAGTATTAAGTAAAGAGCTAATACAATCGGTTTTAAGATAGTTTGAATAGCTTTCTTGAGTATTTGCCTTTGTATAAATTGATGAGAATTGGAAATAAAAAAAGCACCCTTTTAGGATGCTTGAAGTGTACAAGGGTACAAATATCAAAATGAATTATTTTTATTATAACATCAATTTTATTTTGTAGAATAAATTTTGTTCGTATTATTATTACAACATATACTATAATTTTATATAATTTTTTTAACTAATAAAAAATTATTTTTGAAGTAGAATATATTAAAAAGGTGATAGAAATTATCTATCACCTTTTTGTCTAATATTTAAATTTAATTTATCTACTACTAAAATAAATCTAAATGCAATTTAAGAAATTAAATAGTTGAATAGTATATTAAAGCATAATGGTAAAGA
>NZ_JACVWH010000046.1:0-2078 GCF_020658495.1 Clostridioides sp. ES-S-0048-02 | reverse complement strand
ATAACAACTGTTTCTGGAATTATAAACGGAATTATATCTTTTATATCTGGAATTATAAATGTTGTAATGGGACTTATAACAGGAAATGCTGACCAGACAATGGATGGCCTTAAACAAATATTTGATGGCGGAGTAGGTATAGTTAAATCTATATGGAATGGTTTGGTCGATTTAGTTAGCGGAATACTAGAACCTGTAATAGATCTTGCTGATTCATTTTTTAAAGATAAAGTTAAAGGAGTAAAAGAGACTTGGAATAAACTTAAAGAATTTTTTAAACATCCAATTAAAGGAACAATAGAAATATTTAAAAAAGGTCCTAACTTACAAATAGGGAAAGGTGCAGATGCTGCTGGAACTAATACAAGAGGAGCGTTTGGTATAAATAGAATTCCTAGAAATGATTATCTAATTAGAGCACATGAAGGAGAAAAACTTTTAACTAAACAAGAGGCCAATCAATATAAGAGAAATAGCTCAAATGGAAGTTTATTTCTTGATAAGTTAGCAGATACAATAATTGTAAGAGAAGAAGCAGACATAGATAAAATTGTAAAAAAACTAAACAAAAAAATATCTCTTGCAAATGCTGGAGGAGTTCTTTAGGAGGTATCTAATGGAAATATGGTTAAGACAAGCAGATAATGCATTTAGATTCCCTATTCTACCACCTTCTTTTGAGATAAATGGAAATGCAACAATAAATATATCTAACATATTAAGCATTGGAGATATCGCAGTATTTGGAGGGGTTGGACTTAAGAATGTAGAAATAACGTCCTTCTTTCCAAGTCAAGAATATAGTTTCTGTAATTACAATGGATTCCCAAAACCTTATGATTGCGTAAATTTAATAGAAGGTTGGATGAAAGAGGGATTTATATTAAGATTTATAATTACAGAAACTAATGTAAATTTTGAATGTATCATATCAGATTTTAATTACAAAGAACAAGATTGTTCAAGAGATGTTTATTTTACCTTAAGTTTAAAAGAATATAGAAGAATAAAAATATCTAAGGTCAATGCTAAGGATGGCGATTTATCTTCTAGTATTGACCTACCCATTACAAAAGGATTTGAGACTAAGCAAAAAACTCACAAGGTCATTGAAGGAGATACTCTTTTTAAGATAGCTAAGAAGTATTATGGAAATGGTGACCTTTGGCAGAAAATTTACGAAGCCAACAAGGATAAAATTAAAAGCCCAAATATAATACAAAATGGATGGATTTTAATAATTCCATAAAAGGATGGTGATTTATAATTAATAAAATCAAAATACAAGTTCATATAAAAAACGGAAATATATATAATATAACTGATTTAGTAGACAAATGTACCTGGTCTGGAGATTATAGATCACCATCAAGAACACTTGAATTTTCTATAATTCAATCATCATCTGATATTAACTTTAGGCAAATAGATATTCCAGTGGCAAGTACAATTTGTTTCTATGTAGATGATAAAGAGATTTTTAGAGGCATGATAATAGACAGATCTCTTGATTCAAGTAATAACAGTATTGATTTTACTGCAAAAGATATGGGTTTTTTACTTTTACAAAGTGAAGTTTCATATAATTTTAAAGATAAATTAGTTGAAGATATTGCTAAACAAGTTTTTGTAGATAATAAACTCCCACTAGGTAATTTGCCTAAGACTGAGGTTAAATACACTAAGATGTTTATTGGCGTAAATGGATATGACACCATAATGAGTGTTTATACAGAAGCAAGCAAAACAACAAAGAAAAAATATATGATAGAAGCCAATCTTGATAAATTTAATGTCATTGAAAAAGGAATTGTTACTCTAGATATTACCTTTGAAGAAGATTTTAATCTTATTAATACAACTTTTTCAGAAAGTATGGAGAATGTGAAAAATAAAGTACTGGTTGTTGATCAGTATGGCAATAAGGTTAACGAAAAAATAAATGACTCTATATTCAAAAATGTTGGAGTAATTATGCAAAAGGTAATACAACAACAAGAAAATGACACTGTAGATATAGATAATGAGTTTAAAGACATAGAAAGAACTTGCTCTTTAAAAGGATATGGTGATATAAG
>NZ_JACVWH010000045.1:0-2206 GCF_020658495.1 Clostridioides sp. ES-S-0048-02 | reverse complement strand
CACCGCAAGGGTAAGACCCCAGAAAGACTATCTGGTTGATAGGTCGAAGGTGTAAGTGCAGCAATGTATTTAGCTTATCGATACTAATAGGTCGAGGACTTGACCAATATTATTTGATGTTCATTGACTAAAATATATATGTAGTTTTTAGAGTGTTAACTCTGAAAAAAAGTATGAAAAAAGTATTGACAAAAATAACAAAAAATGTTAATATTATACTTGTCCTAGCAACAAAAAAGAAATGTGGTTATAATAGCAGAGAAGATACACCTGTTCCCATTCCGAACACAGAAGTTAAGTTCTCTAGCGCTGATGGTACTTGGTGGGAAACTGCCTGGGAGAGTAGGACATAGCCACGTTAGATGTTCCAAGGTAGCTCAACGGTGGAGCAACCGGCTGTTAACCGGTAGGCTGTGGGTTCGAGCCCCACCCTTGGAGCCAATAAATGGCTCGTTGGTCAAGAGGTTAAGACACCGCCCTTTCACGGCGGTAACAGGGGTTCAATTCCCCTACGAGTCACCATTTGTGGGATCATAGCTCAGCTGGGAGAGCACCTGCCTTACAAGCAGGGGGTCGCAGGTTCGAGCCCTGCTGGTCCCACCATTTGCGGCCTGGTAGTTCAGTTGGTTAGAATGCCAGCCTGTCACGCTGGAGGTCGAGGGTTCGAACCCCTTCCAGGTCGCCAAAATAAAATATGAAAAATGCTGGTGTGGCTCAACGGTAGAGCAGCTGACTTGTAATCAGCAGGTTGTAGGTTCGATTCCTATCACCAGCTCCATGTAAAATTAATACGGAGGATTTCCCGAGCGGCCAAAGGGGGCAGACTGTAAATCTGTTGTCATCGACTTCGGTGGTTCGAATCCACCATCCTCCACCAATTAAATTAAATATGCGGGTGTAGCTCAATGGTAGAGTTCTGGCCTTCCAAGCCAGCTGTGAGGGTTCGATCCCCTTCACCCGCTCCAAAAAGCGTGGGTGCATAGCTCAGCTGGATAGAGCAACGCCCTTCTAAGGCGTGTGTCCGGGGTTCGAATCCCTGTGCGCTCACCACATATATATTGGGGATTAGCCAAGTCGGTAAGGCACATGACTTTGACTCATGTATGCGTAGGTTCGAGTCCTGCATCCCCAGCCAAATAAAAACATGGTCTATTAGCTCAGTCGGTAGAGCACCTGACTTTTAATCAGGGTGTCCCGCGTTCGAGTCGCGGATAGATCACCAATGGAGAGGTGTCCGAGTGGTTTAAGGAGCTGGTCTTGAAAACCAGTGACTTCGAAAGGGGCCGTGGGTTCGAATCCCACCCTCTCCGCCAAACTAAATAATAGGACTAAATTTGGAGAAGTACTCAAGTGGCTCAAGAGGATCCCCTGCTAAGGGATTAGGCTGGGTAACCGGTGCGAGGGTTCGAATCCCTCCTTCTCCGCCATTTAAAAAAACGAGGTGTAGCGCAGTTTGGTAGCGCACATGGTTTGGGACCATGGGGCCGGGGGTTCGAGTCCCTTCACCTCGACCAACCAGGACCTTTAGCTCAGTTGGTTAGAGCGCCCGGCTCATAACCGGTAGGCCTGGGGTTCGAGTCCCTGAAGGTTCATTATTCTTCATAGGGGTGTAGCTCAGTTGGTAGAGCGTCGGTCTCCAAAACCGTGCGCCGGGGGTTCGAGTCCCTCCACCCCTGCCAAATAAAAAGGACTTGAAAAAAAATGAGTTTTAGAGTAATATAAGATAGTAAATAATATTTCGAGGTGTAGCGCAGTTTGGTAGCGCACATGGTTTGGGACCATGGGGCCGGGGGTTCGAGTCCCTTCACCTCGACCAAGTAAGGGCCTATAGCTCAGGTGGTTAGAGCGCACGCCTGATAAGCGTGAGGTCGCTGGTTCGAGTCCAGCTAGGCCCACCATTTGCCCAGATAGCTCAGTCGGTAGAGCAGGGGACTGAAAATCCCCGTGTCGGTGGTTCGATTCCGCCTCTGGGCACCAGAAATACGGCGGTATAGCTTAGTTGGCTAGAGCGTTCGGTTCATACCCGAAAGGTCATAGGTTCGACTCCTATTACCGCTACCATCTAACTATATCAATAAAGAACTTTGAAAATTAAACAGTAGGTTAATTTATAAAACAAGAAACAAACCATAAAGCCAGATATTTAGATAACAATAGTATCTGAGCCTGATAAACTTTTATTTGAGAGTTTGATCCTGGCTCAGGA
>NZ_JACVWH010000044.1:0-2844 GCF_020658495.1 Clostridioides sp. ES-S-0048-02 | reverse complement strand
AATATTGGTCAAGTCCTCGACCTATTAGTATCGATAAGCTAAATACATTGCTGCACTTACACCTTCGACCTATCAACCAGATAGTCTTTCTGGGGTCTTACCCTTGCGGTGGGAAATCTTATCTTGAAGTTGGCTTCGCGCTTAGATGCTTTCAGCGCTTATCCATTCCGTACATAGCTACCCAGCCATGCCCTTGGCAGAACAACTGGTACACCAGAGGTACGTCCATCCCGGTCCTCTCGTACTAAGGACAGGTCTCCTCAAATTTCCTACGCCTGCGACGGATAGGGACCGAACTGTCTCACGACGTTCTGAACCCAGCTCGCGTACCACTTTAATGGGCGAACAGCCCAACCCTTGGGACCTACTACAGCCCCAGGATGTGATGAGCCGACATCGAGGTGCCAAACCTCCCCGTCGATGTGGACTCTTGGGGGAGATAAGCCTGTTATCCCCAGGGTAGCTTTTATCCGTTGAGCGATGGCCCTTCCACGCAGAACCACCGGATCACTAAGTCCGATTTTCATCCTTGCTCGACCTGTATGTCTTGCAATCAAGCTCTCTTTTGCCTTTACACTCTACGTACGATTTCCGACCGTACTGAGAGAACCTTTGAGCGCCTCCGTTACCTTTTGGGAGGCGACCGCCCCAGTCAAACTGCCCACCTGACAGTGTCCCAAGACCAGATTCATGGCCTATGGTTAGAGTCCCAGTACTACAAGGGTGGTATCCCAAGGATGGCTCCGCCAAAACTGGCGTCCTGGTTTCAAAGCCTCCCACCTATCCTGTACATGTAGTACCAAGACCCAATGTCAAGCTACAGTAAAGCTCCATGGGGTCTTTCCGTCCTGTCGCAGGTATCCGGCATCTTCACCGGAATTACAATTTCACCGAGTCTGTTGTTGAGACAGTGCCCAAATCGTTACGCCTTTCGTGCGGGTCGGAACTTACCCGACAAGGAATTTCGCTACCTTAGGACCGTTATAGTTACGGCCGCCGTTTACTGGGGCTTAAGTTCACTGCTTCGATTACTCTAACAGATCCCCTTAACCTTCCAGCACCGGGCAGGCGTCAGCTCCTATACATCGTCTTGCGACTTAGCAGAAACCTATGTTTTTGGTAAACAGTCGCTTGGGCCTATTCTCTGCGGCCACCGTATGGTGGCACCCCTTATCCCTAAGTTACGGGGTCATTTTGCCGAGTTCCTTAACAACAGTTCTCTCGCGGGCCTTAGGATACTCTCCTCACCCACCTGTGTCGGTTTGCGGTACGGGTACCTTTAACCTCGATAGAGACTTTTCTTGACAGTGTGAAATCAGCTACTTCGCTACTAAATTTCGCTCCCCATCACATCCCAGCATTATCAAAGCGGATTTACCTACTCTGACTGCCTCAATGCTTGGGCACACATAACCAACAGTGTGCTTAGCTTATCCTACTGTGTCATCCCATCTCTCAAACGGTTATCGGTAGTACAGGAATATCAACCTGTTGTCCATCACCTACGCCTTTCGGCCTCAGCTTAGGTCCCGACTAACCCAGGGCGGACGAACCTTCCCCTGGAAACCTTGGGTTTACGGCCTGTGGGATTCTCACCCACATCTCGCTACTCATGCCAACATTCTCACTCCCATACTGTCCACATGTCCTTACGGTCATGCTTCAACCCGTATGGGAAGCTCCCCTACCCATCATTACTGATGCCGTAGCTTCGGTAGTAAGTTTTAGCCCCGGAAATCTTCGGCGCAGGATCACTCGACCAGTGAGCTATTACGCACTCTTTGAATGAGTGGCTGCTTCTAAGCCAACATCCTGGTTGTCTGTGCAATCCCACATCCTTTACCACTTAACTTACATTTAGGGACCTTAGCTGACGATCTGGGCTGTTGCCCTTTCGACTATGAATCTTATCACCCACAGTCTGACTCCCAAGTATAAGATGACGGCATTCGGAGTTTGATAGTCTTCGGTAGGTGCAATACCCCCTAGGACATTCAGTGCTCTACCTCCGTATCTCTCACCTTGAGGCTAGCCCTAAAGCTATTTCGGGGAGAACCAGCTATCTCCGGGCTCGATTGGAATTTCACCGCTACCCACAAGTCATCCCCGAGCTTTTCAACGCTCGTGGGTTCGGACCTCCACGAAATTTTACTTTCGCTTCATCCTGCTCATGGGTAGGTCGCCCGGTTTCGGGTCTACGTCAAGTAACTGAACGCTCAGTTAAAACTCGCTTTCGCTACGGCTCCACACCTTAAGTGCTTAACCTTGCTACTTAACGTAACTCGTTGGCCCGTTCTACAAAAAGTACGCGGTCACACAAGAAATGTGCTTCCACAGCTTGTAAGTGCAGGGTTTCAGGTTCTATTTCACTCCCCTCCCGGGGTTCTTTTCACCTTTCCCTCACGGTACTATACGCTATCGGTCACTAGGTAGTATTTAGCCTTGGAGGGTGGTCCCTCCTGCTTCCCACAGGGTTTCACGTGTCCCGTGGTACTCTGGATCATATCTGAAGTTTTCTCGTTTGACATACAGGACTATTACCTTCTGTGGTGGGTCTTTCCAAACCTCTTCAATTACGATACCTCTTCGTTTAAGATATGTCCGCAACCCCAATAAAGAAAACTTTATTGGTTTGGGCTATTCCGCGTTCGCTCGCCGCTACTTACGGAATCGAATTTCTTTCTCTTCCTTCAGGTACTTAGATGTTTCAGTTCCCTGAGTTCCCCTCATTAAGCTATGTATTCACTTAATGATACTTAGACATTACTCTAAGTGAGTTTCCTCATTCGGAAATCTTCGGATCAAAGTTTACGTGCAACTCCCCGAAGCTTATCGCAGCTTATC
>NZ_JACVWH010000043.1:0-3058 GCF_020658495.1 Clostridioides sp. ES-S-0048-02 | reverse complement strand
TAGAAGGTGTATTGAATAAAAATATAAAAAATGAGGGAGCCAAAGAGATGTATAAACACACTATAGTTTATGATGGAGAAGTTGACAAGATACCTGCAACAGTAGTCGGCTGGGGCTATAATGATGGAAAAATATTAATATGTGATATAAAAGATTATATACCAGGTCAAACAGAAAATCTATATGTTGTAGGCGGAGGAGCATGTAATAAGATAGGTTCTATAACTAAAGAGAGATATACTATGATAAAAGGTAATGATAGATTTGATACACTTTATAAAGCATTAGATTTTATTGATAGATAGATTAAGAAGGTAGCAACTGGAGATAGTTGCTACTTTCTTTTTTTATACTTTCTTTCTTTAAGTTTTTTATTTTCCATATTATCTAATACTTGCAGCGAACTCATATAGAATTTTTGGCGACTATCCCATTTTTGCTGAGCTTCACATATTAGATATAAATAAGAACTAAAAAAAACTCCTATTACAGCACCAGCAATATAAAAATCTTTTATAATATTGTTGGCAAATAGACTAAAGAAAATTGATATAAATGCAGCAATAAGAGCAATTACAAATGGACTTGATGGATTATTTTTAGAATTTAAGATGGTTTTGATGCGTGTTTTTTCTATTTTTATATTTTCCAGTAAAACCATCTCCTTAAGAGAATTATAAAATCTGTAATTGCATTTATAATATTCTTCAGCTTCTTTTATGTATGGTTTTTCTTCTTCTTGAATAATATTCAACTGCTCTATAGGGCTTTTTTTGTTAAATTTAATAATATCAAATATATCATTTAGAAACATATTTTATACCTCTATAAATTAATGTCTATTATACTTTAATTTATAGCATATTTAAGAACTTATATCAGCAATTTGTCGAACGATTTTAGATGAAAATAGAGCGAGACGACAAAAGAAAAATTTACAGAGATTTATTCTGATGATGTGTGGTTAATAATGGATAGGGCTAGAGAGTTTATAAAAGCTAAACTATAGATTTAATGCTTATATTTTAGTAAATATCTTAACAAATAAGTTATAATATAGATATAAGTTGTATGTAGAAAAATTCTAACAAAGGGGATGATACTATGAAATATAAAATACGATATATTTTAGTAGGAATATGCTTAATGTTGTGTATATATCTTACAACATTTATAAAGCCTACAATAAATTTTTCAGCTAAAATAAATGGTATCACTACTGAGGATTATAAGAGAATAAAAAAAGAGGAACAGGGTTTACCAAAAAATGTAGATATTAAGCGTTTAAAACATGTTGATATTCAAGTTAAAGTTAAATCACCAAATATATTAATAAAAGATATAAAATTTAATTCAGATGGTTTTTACGATTTTCTGAGGGATAATGAAAAAGTTAGGATGTTGGGAGATAGTATTGTAACATATAATAAAAAACATACTGAAACCCTTGAAGTATACTTAGAAAACGCTAATGATAAAGAATTAAAAGATATAATTGGAAATTTCAAATATGTAATATCATGGAAAAATATATGGAATTATCAAAGCGAAGAAATATTCTATCTAAAAGACTATTTGAAATAGACTAGAAGGTAGCAATTAACTTTAGTTACTACCATACTTGTGTATAAAAAATATTGATATATGTTAACTTATATAATAAGTTGGAGATATATTATTAATGTGAGGAGATTAATTATGAAGAGGATAAAGTTAGTATTAACAACAGCATTATCTATTATTGCAATGTTTCTAGTATTACATTCAACGCCTGCACTAGCACTAAAGACTCATGTATTTTTTAATGGATATTTCAAAGAAGCTATTACTACAGGAATAGTTGATGATGAGTTGCATAACAAAATAGACAAAGAAAAGTTGTCAAAAGAAAATGCAAAATGTTATACATTAACTAAACCTCCAATTGAGAAAGCTACAGAATCGTACTTGAGAAATTATAAAGTCACTAAGAAAAGTCTTTTATATTTTACTGAATATTATGGAGATTGTTAAACGTTATAATAATTTTTTATAGTATTTTCTCATAACTATTTAGTTATATTGGTTGACAAAAACAGTATGAAATCATACAACATTAGACAAATCAAAAGAAGATGATAGGGTAATCCTATTACCTTCTTTTGATTATCAATTTTATTAGTATTTTATAAATCGTTTATACAGTTATATACCTCTTTCTAATTAAATAATATAAGGTTGTTGTTATAATAGCTGCTAATATCATTGCTATTATTGTAATGTCTAATCTTCTTGTAAATAAGCCTATTGCTATGTATTCAAGGCTTATTGCATAGCGATAAAGAACTTCCAGTTTAATGCTTCTTTTTCTATCTATATCTCCATATATTAATTCTAATTTATTAAAATATTTTTCACTATAAAAACCAATTTTAACTTTAATTAAAGATATTATTGTAGTTGCTATTATAATTCCTATTCCAAGAAACATAAGATAGATATTCTGAGTTTTCATAGTAGAGACCTCCTTTATAATATGATTTTATATATAATCACCAACCTATAATTAGATTAATTTTCTTAATCAAAGTATATCAGTAACATAAGTACAAAGAGTATCTAAAATATTACAAATATATGTAATAAAATTTAATGATAATATATTAAATATCAAAAAATATAACTATTCTACAAAAATAGATTGAAATTTCTGAATATTTATATTATAATTTATATAAACAAGGAGGTGTTCTTATGAAATTAAAAAAACTTGTACCATTTGTAATATCAGTGTTAATGATTTTTCAAGTATGTGTACCATTTACTTTTGCTGATGAAGACCCCCCTGAAAAAATTCCTCAAAGGATAATAGATTTAGCAAATCACAACATTAGACCTAGAAATGAAGACCCTAAGAGTAAAGTAATGTTAAACAGTAAAGATATCAAAAATTTAATATCAACAGAAGAAGATACAATATTAGATGTTGTAAAAATAGCTGAAAATAAAGATTCAGAAACATTTGACGCAACTGTAATAGTAACTAGAGCTATACTTAACAAATATCAGGAAGAAATAC
>NZ_JACVWH010000042.1:0-4181 GCF_020658495.1 Clostridioides sp. ES-S-0048-02 | reverse complement strand
GTATGATTAGTAATATTGCTGACATATAACTGACAAAAGAGGTTTGAAAATATACCTAGCATGGGTATGAAAGCATTGTAATTGCTAGTAGGCAGTAGAGTGTGGCATACAATACTTACTTTTATGCCAATTTTACTGACATGTTAAAAAACCTCGTAAGCATTGAAATAACTAATGTTCAGAGGTTTTATCTTTAAAATTAAATTTTATCTATTTAATATCTATTTTCTAATTTATTTTGAAATAATTTAACACTTCTCATAGAATCTTTTGTAGTTTTTACTACATCAACAATAACTCTTATTTCATATTCGTTACAGTCACTTATAACTTCTTGTAATTCTTTTTCAAAAACAACTTTAGAGTCTAAGATTGTATCACACAATAATTCATCTATTGATACTCCTAACATGTTAGCTATTGCAATTAGAGTTGGTAGACTGACAGAAGAACCACCTCGCTCGATATTCGACATATGCTGTGGAGTTATATTTACCAATTCAGATAAAGTATCTTGAGTTAATCGTTTCTTTATTCTAGCAATTTTAATTCTCTGACCAATCGCTCTAAAATCTAAATCCATTTTTACTTATTCCTTTCAGCTACTATTTTTGTATATTGTAACCTTTTAGAAATTATATTATAATAAACTAACTAAAATAATATCTGCTATATCTTTCATTTAAAAGATATAAAAAATGTTATTCTTAATAATTATACTCAGAAAGGAATTAAGAAATGCAAAAGATACCACAGGCAGAGTTTAAAATCATGAAGTTTATTTGGTCTAAAAATGATATAGTAACATCAAAAGAACTAATTGAAGAGATGGAGACTAGTTGTAACTGGAAAGCAACAACTACATTAACTCTGCTTTCAAGACTAGTCAATAAGCGTTTCTTAGCGTCTCAGCGAATAAAAAGAATAAAACATTATATAATACTTATTACGAATAAAGAGTATAAAGTATTTGCAACGAAAAGATTTTTAGAAGAGATACATTCTAACTCTATAGAAAGTCTAATTGATGCTTTAATAGATATATCTGAAAAAAAGTAGCAACTTAATAAGTTTTAATATTGTTCATTCATTCTACAACGATAAAATTAAAATTGTTATTTTATATGAAGTAGCATAAAAAACACATCCATTTCCACATCAAGAAAAAATTTTTGTCTGTATGTAAAAATAGACATAGTAATGCGTACAAACGTTCTATATTTATAGAGTTATTTGTATGTAAATTATGTTTAAGATACTATATGTAATAGCTATAGGGGGGTGTATATGGTATATGTAAGGATAGAGAAAGTTTTATTTTGTTATAGTCCTTCCATTTCCATAACACAAAAAGTCTTAAAATTACAGGGTTAAACTACCCCTTAATTAATGGTGTTATAAAGTTTATTTTTTTGTTTTGCAATCATGTTTTTAGTCTGTAAATATAGTATTAATGATTGTATCAGATGATGATTTCGTAAGGGGTGTGGGGTATGATAGATAGAGTTAACTTATATCAAAATGTAAAGCTAGATACAAGTAAGTTTAGTTTAAAGCTTAAAAAGAACTACAATGAATATATAGATTTCAAGACAGGAGAAGTAATTGAATATATTTCATCTTATATACTTGCTTGGAATGGAGTAAGATTTCTATATGCAGTAAATTCAGAGAGAATATATGTAACTGGTAGGCTTGTAATGCTACTCAAACAAGGTAATCATGTACATAACATAGATGATTTGTATAGTTACAGAGAAGAAATAAGACAAAAGATAAATAATAAGCTTAAAGAGTTATTTAACATAGAGTTAGACATATTAGAGTTTACAGTTGCAAGCATGGAGGTAACATTTAATATTTATAATGTAAACGCAGATTTATATTTGAGGCTATTTAATCAAATTATAAAAGATAAAGCTGATAATAGATATATTAACTACGTCGATCGAAATAACATAGATACAAATACAAGTGTTTACATAAAGTCTAAGCATAATTATAAGAGTAACATAAATAAAACATATACTATTAATTTTTACAATAAACTGGAGCAACTGAAAACATTAAAAAGTAAAGTAGATATGTATAAGAGTAGTATAAATATAAACCAACTTGACTTGGCTCTTGCGACTAACACTTTAAGATTAGAAGTTAAATGTGCTGGTTACGAACTCAAAAAATATGGAAGGACATTTAAAACATACTTTGATGATATATACATATGTAGAGATATAGTTTTAACTAAGTATAAACGTTTCATCTGCAATACTAGACTAGATTTCTATGATTATTTTGAAACTAAAAAAATAGTACAAGAAACAAATAAATTAAAAACAAATAGTAAAAAGAAGCTATTGCAATACTTAGAACTAAGATATGCTAAAAAGAAAAAATATAGCAAAGAAGAATTGAAGAAATATTTTAAGATGTTAGAGTTGCTAAACATAGCCCCTGCACTCATTCCCACTTTTCACAAAACAAACAAATTGCAAAGTCCAATCAAGCATTTAGACCAAAAAATAGAGCAAATTATGGAAAAATACTAGTAAATTTTGATAACTAGAATTATAATTAACTTATATTAAAAAATTGAATATAAAAAAGACTACTATCTCAATAAGGTCGCCAAACCTTATATGAGTTAATACCAACTACGACGAATAGTTAAGTAAATAGTAATCTTTTACTATAAGTTACATACTAAATGTTTTGGAAGAACATAGAGTATATAAAATATAGCTGTTATCTTCTTAGATATACATAAATTATAAAAGATGTGTACATAAAAATCAAGATGATAAACTTAAAAGATAAAAATTACAAGCTTTGTTCAAGATAGTTGGACAAGGCTTTTTTAATGCGATAAATGCGAGAGTGGTTAGAGGAATAACACTCTATATAAAAATAAAAAACTGACGAGTTAATCACTCGTGACAGTGCCGTTTGAGGGGGAGGAACAATTTCTTAGACAAGCTAATAAAGTAATAAGGCTTTAGAAGTGGAGTGCCTGTCCTAGTGTGGGGCGACTGTAAAGGAATGATTATCCTACTTGATAATACTAGACCTAAGCGAGTTTGAACAGTTGACGTTGAATAAGTTTATACAAACAAATAAAACGTAGGGTATACGGATACCTCATGAAAAAGTGGTGTTGTATATCCTCTTATATCTTAAATATATTTTGGGATATAGGGGGAGAATAGCCATTTCCTAATTCCCTATGGTGTAGCATTGGTTGATAGATAAATCAATTAAAATAATACTTTTAAAATACTTAGGGCTATGAGGGGGTAAGGTATGAACTGTAACTAATGTAACGGTTTTAATAGGGTATTTTGTACCAAAGAATAAATATGATTAGTTACTAAACTTATGTAACATAGCCTTAGTATAGAGTAATAGAAATGAATGTAAAAGAATTGATAATAAAATGATAGAAAGCAAAATAAATAATACTTTATCTAAATTTTAAAAATGGTAATTTATGTTATAATAATTTTAACAAGAAGATGTAACCTATAATCTAAGAGTGGAGTTCATACAAAGAAAACCTTACTTCTGAATTTTATGGAAGGAGGTGAAGAGGTATGGACGTATTTTTACTAAGTGTATTAGCAAGTTTAATTGCTAGTCTAATAGTTTATTTAATAAATAAATTATTTAAGATAAAAGTAAAAAGCCACTCTACGGCAAAGAGTGACTTTGATTTTGAACTGAAAATTAAGTTCAAAAAAGATTAATCTAAATTAGTGAACTCTACTCTATTGCACATTAGAATATAGTTCTTCTTGTTTTTATTATACCATTATTTAAAAATATTATTAAGTATTAAATACACTTTTTTAAATTCTAAATATTGTACTCTATGTATATGTAATTATTAATATATGATATGTTATGCTGAGCCTCATGTAGTAAATTTACAATGAGTCTTAATGACTTGTATAATATTCCATTAAAACAAAATTAGGAAGGCTTAAAATGGCTTATATGAGTTTTAAGTTAATTAATAAAAAAGTAGGCAGCTTAAAAAAAGTAACCTACTTTTTTTGTATGATTAGTAATATTGCTGACATATAACTGACAAAAGAGGTTTGAAAATATACCTAGCATGGGTATGAAAGCATTGTAATTGCTAGTAGGCAGTAGAGTGTGGCATACAATACTTACTTTTATGC
>NZ_JACVWH010000041.1:0-4492 GCF_020658495.1 Clostridioides sp. ES-S-0048-02 | reverse complement strand
TTGGCCAGTTGATTCCAATTGAATATATAGGTGGTCTTGAAACTGCTGAGTTAACTGAAATACTAATAAATGGAGAAGATGAAGAGAGTGAGGACAGTTTAAGACAAAGATACTATGATAGTTTAAATTCACAATCATTTGGTGGAAATATACAAAATTATAAAGATGAAGTTAACAAAATACAAGATGTTGGAGGAGTTAAGGTTTATCCTGTTTGGAATGGTGGAGGAACTGTTAAGTTAGTAATAATTAACTCTAACTTCAAAGTACCATCTAGTGATTTAGTTAATCTAGTACAAGAAGAAATTGACCCGAACCCAAAAGGAGGAGGTTTAGGATTAGCACCGATTGGACACCGAGTCACAGTTGAAGGAGTAACAAGTACAACTATAAATATATCAGCAGAAATAACATATAAAAGTGGCTATACTTGGGAGAATATAAAGACTATAGCAGAGGAAGCAATTGACGACTATTTAAATGAGTTAAATATGAGTTGGGAAGATGAAGAGAACTTAATAGTTCGTATATCTCAGATAGAAACTCGCCTGTTAAGTATAGATGGAGTATTAGATATTGCAAATACTATGATAAATGATGTTGCATCAAATTTTAGTGTTAATAAAGATTCAATAGTAGTAAGAGGTGAGGTAGTTGGATAAAGAGATAAATCTAATAAGTTACTTACCACAAATTCTGCAAGATAAAGAAGAATATATAAAAGCATTTAATGCAGATAACAAAGAAATTAAAACACTACATGATAAATTAGATGATGTCTTAAATGACCAGTTTTTAGAGGATTTGACTATAAGTGGAGTTAAAAGATGGGAAAAAATAATGTCTATAGTTCCTAAATCAAATGAGAGTCTAGAAGATAGAAGGTTTAGGATTTTTAGTAGATATATAAGTAAGTTGCCTTACTCAGAGAGATTTTTAAGAAATTGGTTAGATAGTATAGTTGGAGAAGGAAACTATGAATTAACTATAAATAATGCTACTTATAACATACATTTAGAAAGTGATGCAAGAAATCAAGATTGGTTTGAGGAAGTTCATTCTTTTGTAAGCAGCATCAAACCTTGCAACATGAGTTTTGACTACACTAGAGTTTTAGTTAGTAAAGATAATGGTATGTATTTTGGTGCAACTACAATAACAGGACATGAAATTACAATTTACCCTTGGTCACCTAGTGATATTGAAACTCAAGGGGAAATTAATATAATTAGTGGTAATGGATTTGGATACCAAGAGATTACAATTTATTAGATAGGAGGTGGTAGTTTGGCTACAGATAAAAGTTATTACACGATATTAACAAATATAGGTAAGGCTAAGATAGCAAATGCAAGTATAGTAGGAGAAAAAGTTGACTTTGCTAAGATTCAACTTGGAGACGGTGCAGGAAGTGAATATAATCCAACAGAAGAGCAAACAGTACTCAAAAATGTAGTTTGGGAAGGTAAGGTAGGAAATGTCACAACTGACAAAGCTATGTCTAATTGTTTACTCTTAGAAAGTCTTATTCCTGCAAGTGTTGGAGGTTTTGTAGTTAGAGAAATAGGTTATTTAGATACAGAAGGTAATTTACTTGCTATATCAAAATATAGGTCAGCATACAAACCTAGATTGGAAGATGGAGCAGTAATTGACATGAAAGTAAAAACTATTTTTGTTGTATCTAATGTTAATAATATAGAGCTTAAAATTGACCCTACGATAATTTTTGCTACATTAAAAGATTTACAAGATTTAGAGGCTAAAATAGATACCATTGACACTAAAATAGATACAACTAAAACAGAGTTAACAAGCAATCTAGAAACTGCTAAGACAGAGATTAATAATAAAATAGGAGATACAACACTACTTGAAACAACAGATAAAACAAATATAGTTAGTGCATTAAATGAGGTGAAAACTAGTGTAGATAGTATAGAAACAACAGCAGAAAAAACAAGTATAAAAGATACAGATAATTTATTTGAAAGTGATAATGTTGAAGGAGCATTAAAAGAAGTGATGCAAGAAGTAAATGACAAAAAGACTAAAGGTATCAAAGCTTTTAATAAACTTGTAGATATATTATAAAAAGGAGTGATTAAGTGACAATTAATAAGCTGCCAAATAGTGCGAACTTAAATCAACTTATGACTTCATTTGAAAGTGGAGTGAATGAAATTGAGACAATAAAAAATGAAATTGCTAATACTTTAATAGCAAAAAAGTTTAATGTAACACAAGAAAATACGTTGAGAGAATTGTCTGAAAAAATAAAAACTATAGAAACTTTAGAAGAAATGGTAGGAGATTCTGATGGGGTTACAATGTCTAAGGAATATAATTGTATTTATCGTAATTATACAAGTAGAACAATAAATGGTGTCAAAACATACGGAACAAATCTTACTAGTATAAACATTGATACTGAATATTCTACTGATATGAAAGGTAAAGTACGTTTAAGAGATATAGATAGTTCAGAAAACTTGTTAATAAGTGTTGATAATAAAAAACTTATCAAACGAAGTTGTTCCAACTCAGGTAAGTATTGGGAGCATAATCTCAATAATAACATTATGGATTGTGTAAATGTCGATAAAAGGGATAATAGTATAATAATATGTTATTCCTCTGAAAGGTGCATAGAAAAATTAAATTCAAATGGAGGAGTAATATGGTCACTAAATATAGCTGGTTCTCAACCTTTATTATGTTGTTCTATTGATAAGGAGGGATATATAGCAACTGGAGGATATGACAAAAAAGTTCAAAGAGTATCTCCAAATGGAAGTTTGTTATTTGAATATGCAGGTTTTACAAATTATGTAACAGCAATAGCAACAGATAGTCAAGGGAATATAATTTTAGGTGGATATGGATATAGAATCGACCCACCTAAAGGTATTCAAAAAATTTCTCCACAAGGAGAATTACTTTGGGAATATAATTATCTTTCTAAAACATTACCAATTTACTCAATTACTGTAGATAGTCAAGATAATATTTATGTATGTGATTGGACTAATCACTTAGTAAAATTATCTAAAGATGGTAAGTTTATATGGAGTATTAGTATTAATAATTCAGAGACTTTTGGTAGAACATTAATTGATAGTAAAGATAATATATATTATATTGCTAAACATTTTTTTTATAAAATATCTAATGATTGTCAGACTATAGAAAATTTTGCAACAAGCGAAGGAAAATTTGTATTTGTTGAGTTAATAACTATAGATGCAACTCACGATGATAGAATTTGGTGTTTTGATTATTCGGGTGCTAATAATTATTTTTATAGATATAGCTATCCAACTGATTTCACTTCAACATCAACATTAGTTTTTTCAAAAAGTTATAAAGCTGGACTTAAATAGAAAAATTAACGAAAGGAATTTTAAATTATGATTTATTTAGGAAATTTAATGGGTACAGAGGAACAAAATATAAAATATGTTGGTATGATACATTATGAACCAAGTTTACTATCAGATGAAGATTTAAAACAAGGCATTTTGGTAGAGAGTTTACCAATTCAAAAATACACAGAGAATAAAGAGGCGAAGTTATTTATAAATATAGATACTAAAGAAGTTTTCTATAGATATACAGATATTAAAAGTAGTATAGAAGATAAAGTAAATTCTACAGAACAAACAATAGCAGATTTAACATTTCAATTAATGAATAATGGGGTGATATAGTATGAATTGGTATAAGATAATAACAGACTTCTACAGAAATGGGAACTGGACTAAAGAACAAGTTAAAATGGCAGTTGCAAAGAATAAGATAACATCAATAGAATATAAAGAAATTGTAGGAGAGGACTATATAGCATAGTCTTTTTTTATTCAAAAATTAGGAGGCCTGCATGAATGAAGAAGTTATAAAAGAAAAAATAAAACGAAATGAAATAAGAATAAACAGACACAGTGATGAAATAGACGAATTAAAGATAGCGAATATAGAGTCTAAAGCAGAGTTAAAAGCACTATGTGAGAATTTAAATTCACTTACAAGCATGTTAAAGTGGTTAATTGGGACAATGATTACAACTCTAGTAGGGTTCTTTATATTTGCAATACAGAGAGGAATATTTTAAATTAGGAGGAAAATAAATGGATAATTTAATAAGTTTCATACCAGAGCAGTTGCTAATTTTAGTTGCTGCTCTTTATGTTATAGGAGCAGGATGTAAGAAGTATAAACAATTAGATAACAAGTATATTCCAGTAGTGTTATTAGCACTTGGGATAGGTTTCTCAATATGGATGTTAGGACTAAATCCTAGTGCAGTCTTACAAGGAGTAATTTGTTGGGGTATATCAATAGGTATAAATCAAACTTACAAACAATTAAAGGATGGTGAAAAATAATGAAAATAGGTATAAATTGTGGACATACAAAAACAGGACCAGGAAGTGGAGCTATAGGTAAAATAAATGAGTCAACAGAAACTAGGAATGTAGGATATAAAGTAATA
>NZ_JACVWH010000040.1:0-5632 GCF_020658495.1 Clostridioides sp. ES-S-0048-02 | reverse complement strand
ATGTGGTTACAATAGCAGAGAGGATACACCTGTTCCCATTCCGAACACAGAAGTTAAGCTCTCTAGCGCTGATGGTACTTGGTGGGAAACTGCCTGGGAGAGTAGGACGTAGCCACGTAATTTTTTTATTTGTTATATTGAGTTAAAATTTAAAATAAAATTCTAGCTTAATATAACAAATAAAATAAAAACCTATTGGTATGAAAATCAATAGGTTTTTATTTTATTTAAGTTTTTAATTACGATGTTAAATATATTATATAGATACACAATCTATTAATTTATCATCTAATATCTTATATTTAAAAATTGTTTGATTAAAATTATTATGCCATTATCTTAGATACAAATTCTTTTAATTTATCTAATCCAGCCAAGAAAGTATTCTCATTACAAGCATAAGATATACGAATATATTTATCCATACCAAATGCTATGCCAGGAACAACTGCTACATTGTATTCTTCTAAAAACTGATTACAAAATTCTATAGAAAAACTATCTTTATATTTAAAGTTTTCAGCTATCTTAGAAAGGTCTATAAAAGCATAAAACGCACCATATGGATTTACGTAATCTACATTTTCGATAGAATCTAATTTAGATGTGATTAAATCTCTTCTAGATTTATATGTTTCCACCATATCATCTATATCAGTTGAACAATCTTTTAAGGCTCCATATGCTATGTATTGTGATGTTAAGCTTGGATGTGATATAAGATGTCCTTGTATGGAACTCATTGCTTTAGCTATGGTTTTATTAGAAGCAGTATAGCCTAATCTTAATCCAGTCATAGCAGCTGATTTAGAAAAACCATTTATAGTTATAGTTATATCTTTTGCTTCTTCGCTTAATGAAGCAACTGATGTGAAATTTCCAGTGTAACATATTTTTTCATATATTTCATCTGCCAAAATATATATTTTGTTCTGTATACACACTTTTACGATTTCAATTAGCTCATCTCTTGTATAGACACTACCAGTAGGATTTGAAGGATTATTTATTACAAGAATCTTTGTTTTGCTTGTTATAGATTTTTCAAGTTCTTCTTTTGTTAATTTGAATCCATTTTCTTTTCTGGTATCAATAAAAATTGGAACAGCATTAACTAATTTAACCATTTCAGGGTAACTAACCCAATATGGTTTTGGCAATAACACTTCATCTCCCTCATCTGTTAACGCTAGTAAAGTGTTTGTTATAGAATTTTTAGCTCCACTTGATATAACTATTTCATCTATTGAATATTTACAGTTATTTTCTTCAATAAGTTTTTTACAGATTTCTTCTCTAAGTATTTTCAATCCAGGAACTAAATCATATTTAGTACAATCTTTATTTAAAGAGTCAATTCCGTAAGATTTTGCAACATTAGGTACATTAAAATCAGGTTCTCCTATACTAAGGTTGATTACTTTAATTCCGTCACTTTCCATTTCTTTAACTTTTGAACTAATACCTATTGTATAGGATGGAGTTATAAAGTTTAGTCTTTTTGATAACATAAAATGCCCCCTTTTAAATTATTATTTATATTATACGACAAATTTGAAAAATGTACATAAGGAAATTTGTAGATATATACATTAATACATATGAAAATGAGTATTTTTTGCCTAAAATTAGTGTAAAAAAAAGAGAAAAAAGTTTTGACTTCCAAAGTGGTTACAAACGCTGATGTTCAAAATATCTACATAGTATTTGCAATGATTTGCGTTAGTTTGACTATTATGTACAAATTTGGTAATCTTAATATAGTAATTATTAAGATAATCCCTTTAACTTAGTTGAAGGGGATTTTTTTAGACTTAATATACTACATATAGTGGTATGTAGATTAATAAAATACAATATATAGTAATAGGGGGTTTTTTTAATTGGTTGAGTTTGTAAAAAAGAGAGATGGAAGAGTGATTCCATTTAATGAAGATAGAATAACAAGGGCTATATTTTTAGCAGCAACAAATGTTGCAGAAAGAGAAGGTATTGTACCTGATTATAAGTTATCTGAGCAACTAACTCAGGAAGTAATAAAGTTGATAAATCATAAATATTCTGAATCAGTTCCAAGTGTTGAAGACATACAAAATTCTGTAGTTAAGGTTCTTATAGAAACAGGTCATGCAAAAACTAGTGAAGAGTACATAGTATATAGAACTGAAAGAAGTAGAATAAGAAATTCAAAAACACGATTAATGAAGGCAATAGAAGAAATTACCTTTGAGGATGCAGAAGATGCTGATATAAAAAGAGAAAATGCAAATATCAATGGTAATACAGCTATGGGAACAATGTTACAATATGGAAGTACTGTATCCAAAGAATTTTGCAAGACTCATATATTAAAGCCAGAACATTCTTTCGCACATGATAATGGAGATATACATATACATGACATGGACTTTTTAAATATGGGGACATTAACTTGTTGCCAGATAGATGTTAAAAAACTATTTGAGGATGGTTTTTCAACTGGTCATGGTTTCTTAAGAGAACCACAAGATATAATGAGTTATGGAGCTCTAGCCGCAATTGCGATACAAAGTAATCAAAATGATCAACATGGAGGTCAAAGCATACCATTTTTCGATTATGGTTTGTCTGAAGGTGTGTATAAGACATTTAAAAAATTCTACATAGGAAACTTAGCTAAAGCATTAAAATTATTTAAAGGAATTGAAAATAATGAAGCAATAAAGGACATAGTATATAGAACAGAGAAAGAAACAAATAAAAAAGTTGGTCTTAAAAAAGATGAATTGTATTTAAACTCTGAAAAAGAAAAACTAAAAGAAATGTTTAATATTGATGAAGAACTTATAAAGAACATGCAAAACTTTGCATTTGAAGAATCATATAAAGAAACTGATAAAAAAACATATCAATCTATGGAAGCATTTATACATAACTTAAATACAATGCATTCTAGAGCAGGTGCACAAGTACCATTTTCAAGTGTAAATTTTGGAACAGATATTTCAGAAGAAGGAAGAATGGTAACTAAGAATCTATTATTATCACAAGAAAGAGGTTTAGGTAATGGAGAGACCCCAATTTTCCCAATATTGATATTTAAAGTTAAAGAAGGTGTAAATTTAAATCCAGAAGATCCTAATTATGATTTATTTAAGTTATCATGCAGGGTATCAGCTAAAAGATTATTTCCTAACTTTAGCTTTTTAGATGCTCCTTTTAATGCTAAATATTATAAAGCAGGAGATCCAGATACAGAAGCTACATATATGGGTTGTAGAACAAGAGTACTTAGTAATGTATGTGGGCCAGAAACAGTTAGTGGCAGAGGAAATATATCTTTTACTACTGTCAATCTTCCAAGATTAGGTATAAAGCATGGAATTATAAAAAATGAGAAAACTAATTTAGATGAATTTTTTAAAGAACTAGATGAGAAAATAGACTTAATTATAGAACAATTATTAGAGCGTCTTGAAGTTCAAGGAAATAAAAAAATGAAAAACTTTCCGTTTTTAATGGGTCAAGGCGTATGGAAAGATTCTGATGATTTGGGCCCAGAAGATACATTAAAAGAAGTAATAAAGCAAGGAACATTGACTATTGGGTTTATAGGTTTAGCAGAATGCCTTATTGCTCTTACAGGTAAACATCATGGAGAAAGCAAGGAAGCTCAAGAATTAGGACTAAAAATAGTGTCATATATGAGACATAAAATGGATGAAGCTACAGACAAATATAAATTAAATTTCTCTTTAATGGGTACTCCAGCAGAAGGTCTTTCAGGAAGATTTACTAAAATAGATAAGAAAGTATATGGAGAAATTAAAGGTATTACAGATAAAGAGTATTATACTAATTCATTCCATGTTCCAGTTTATTATAATATAAGTGCATATGACAAAATTGAGATAGAAGCTCCATATCATGAATTTACTAATGCAGGTCATATAACATATGTAGAACTAGATGGAGATCCATCTGATAACTTAGAAGCTTTTGAAACTATCATAAAAGCAATGAAAGATTTGGGCATAGGATACGGAAGTATAAATCATCCTGTAGATAGAGATCCTATATGTGGTTTCTCGGGAGTAATAGCAAGTAATATATGTCCTGTATGTGGAAGAAATGAAGACGAAAGTGATATTAAATTTGAAAGAATAAGACGAATAACAGGATATTTAGTTGGTACAGTTGATAGATTTAATAATGCCAAAAAAGCGGAAGTTAAAGATAGGGTAAAACATAGATAGTTTTATTTGGAGGAATAAGTTATGAAGATAAGAATGTCATCTACTATAAGTCATGACAGTATAGTTGATGGACCAGGGTTAAGAATGGTAATATGGACTCAAGGATGTGTTCATAATTGTAAAGGATGTCATAATCCTCAAACACATAATTTATGTGGTGGATTTTATATGGATACAAAAGAAATTATAAATAAGATAAAGTCACTAAAATTACAAAAAGGTATTACACTATCAGGTGGAGAGCCATTTTTACAGCCAGAACCATTAGAAGAAATAGCAAAAGAAGCCAAAAAGACTGGCTTAGATGTATGGTCCTATACCGGATTTACATTTGAACAACTACTAGATAAAAAAAATAGTGCATATTTTAAAAACTTGAACCTATTAAAGCAGATTGATGTTTTAGTAGATGGAAGATTTGTAGATGAAAAAAAAGATATAAGTCTAAAATTTAGAGGTTCATCAAATCAAAGAATAATTGATGTTCAGAAGAGCTTAAAGTATAAAAAAGTATTTTTAATTGAGCAGTATATGAAGGATGATTTATCTATAGCAGAATAGAACATAAATAGACGAAAGTAAATGTAAAAACATATTTACTTTCGTCTATTTTTATGTAAAAAGTTTTTCTTTAATTATGTATTATATAAAATGTATTTATATTAGACTGACTATTGTAGCTTTTATAGCTTTAGTTTTATAATATATTAGTTTGTTTTGATTTATATTCTTTTAAAATAAAGTTTTACAAATTGTTTAATTGATACTCGGCTATGAAACTAAAGTATTTAATTTGATTATGAAAGTTTTTAGTTAATATATAAATTTACAAAGTAAAGTAGTAAGGGGTTGATAAATACTTTAATAAAATTATATGCTCATGTACTATTATCACTACTAATATCATTATTAATGCTTTTGAGAGGAAATAATGCTGCTATTAAAGTAAGCATTTTCAACCAAGGTTTTCAAGTTGTAAACATATTGTATCATATAGATAAATGGACTAATGAAAAGTGATTATACATATGGATTTATCTTTATTCAAAAAATAATAAATTATGTAATATGTGGATAAATATGTTTATAATGTGGATAATATTTAATGTAATAAGTTAAAACAATATGAATCAGTTGTTTATAATGTGGATAATATTATAATAGAGAGGTAAAGTGATAATTTAAAAATAAAAAAAGTAAAAAAAGTTGTTGACTCTAAAAGAAAAAGTTGGTATAGTAATACTTGTCCTCAAGAAAAGGACATAAACATAAAGAACTTTGAAAATTAAACAGTAGGTTAATTTATAAACAAGAAACAAACCATAAAGCCAGATATTTAGATAACAATAGTATCTGAGCCTGATAAACTTTTATTTGAGAGTTTGATCCTGGCTCAG
>NZ_JACVWH010000039.1:0-6582 GCF_020658495.1 Clostridioides sp. ES-S-0048-02 | reverse complement strand
TAAAATAGTAGCTACCTTTTTATTTTAAACTACTTATTAACCTATATTAACACCAAAATTTCCACATAATCCTGCAAGCCCATCTTCAAAACCAGAACCTAAGGCATTGAATTTCCATTCTTCATTATGTTTATATAACTCTGCAACCACTATTGCTGTTTCTATACTAAAATCTTCACCTAACTCATATTTGATAAGCTCTTCACTAGTTTCTTCATTATAAATTCTTATATATGAATTTTCAACTTGTCCAAAGTTTTGTCTTCTTGTAACAGCTTCATTTATAGTAACAGTGAATGATATCTTTGCAATGTTTTGTGGTATTTTAGATAAGTCAACGCTTATTTGCTCATCATCACCATCTCCAACTCCTGTTCTATTATCTCCCATGTATTCAACTGCTCCAGAAGCATGTTTTAAATTATTGTAGAATATGAAATCCCCATCATTTGTTACCTTACCATCAGCTCCAGTTAAAAATGCAGAAGCATCTAAATCAAAATCAAAACCACCATCATATTTATTAGTATCCCATCCTAATCCTACCATTACTTTCTTAAGACCTGGGTTAGTTTTTGTTAAACTTACTTTTTGTCCTTTTGCTAAAGTTATACCCATTTAAAACAACTCCTTTTATAATTTTTTTGTTATAGTTAGTATTAACGATATATATCAGTTAATTCATGAAGCTCTTCATTTTGACCAATTCCTAGGGCATTAAATTTCCATTCGTTATTTCTACGATAAATTTCGCCAGCCAAAACGGTTACTTTACCAGAAAAGTCTTCTTGAAGGTTATATTTAAATAATTCTTGTCTAGAATTTGAATCAACTAGCCTTATAAAAGAATTATTCATCTGGCCAAAATCTTGATTTCTTTTTTTAGCTCTGTATATAGAAACTCCAAAAACTATTTTATGTACATATTCAGGTATATCACATAAATTGACATTTATTTGTTCATCGTCTCCTTCACCTCTTCCAGTTAAGTTATCACCAGTATGTATGATAGATTTAGAAGGATGTTTAAGGTGTCCAAAATAAACTAAATCTTTTGATGATTTCATTTTATCTTCACTAGTTAATGCTATTGCAAATGCATCTAAATCATAGTTTTTTTTACCTAATTTGTTCATATCCCATCCTAATCCTACAATTAAATTTTTTACAGGATTAGCATCTTTTACTAAACTTACTCTTTGTCCTTTTTGTAAATTAACACTCATTTTAAGTTCTCCTTTTAATATTTTTAGTTTTATTGACAGTGTTAAATATAATCATCATATTATTTTTATTATATACATATTTAGAGCAATTTGGCTATATTTATGAATCATTTTTATATAAATATCTTATAATCTATAAATATAGGTCTTGTGTAATTTTAAAACACTTTATAGTTAGTAATTACATAGGTGTTTAAGTTTATATTTGCTTTAATTGTTAAAAAAATCAATAAATGATATAATGGAGAATAATAATTATAAAAACTTCTAGTTTGCAGATAAGATTATATGCATAGGAATTTATACAAAGTTGGGAGATAATTATAATGTAATTATAGATATTAAACTAATAAATAATGTGAACTTAGAATAATGAGATAAATCTTAAAATAAATCTAAGTAGTGTATTTTTTGACTGTTTATTGTATGAAAAACAGCAAGCACAATTTTCAAATATAAAAATATAAGTTTTTTATATTTGAAATTTATGCTTGCTGTTTGTTTTTGTGATTATTCTATTTTTTTAAATCCATTTCCTAAAGCTTCATGTATATCTGTAATTATTATAAACGCATTAGGGTCGACACTTTTCACTAATTTTTTTAGTTCGACAACTTCTTTTTTTTCAACTACAACTAAAAGCACATTTTTATTTTCTCCAGTATAAGCACCTTCACCTTTTAGAATAGTTGCGCCTCTATCTAAATCTTCCATTATTCTTCTACTTATATCTTTTGACAGGTCAGATATAATAGTAAATGATTTTGAATAATTAAATCCTTCAATAAGTAAGTCACTAATCTTTACTAAAATGTATAGTGCCACAGTTGAATAAAGTGCAATCTCAACTTGCTTATTTACTATTCCCGATAGTACTACTACAACACAGTCAACAATACCCATCAAAACAGGAATACTAAGTGTAGGGAAATATTTATTCAATAGGAGTGCCATCAAATCGGTTCCACCTGTAGAGCCATTTATTCTAAAAATAAGGCCTTGACCAACTCCCATTAAAATAGAACCAGATATAATTGCAAGATACATATCATTTGTAATATCTAGTGTAGTCATATTTGCAGTAACTTTAAGTGCTATAGTAAGAAAAATTATTCCTAAGACTGTTTTAAAACAATCTTTCTTTGAAAGTATTCTGTAAGCAAATATGAATAGAGGTATATTTAAAAGTAAATTGACAATCCAAAGTTGTACACCAAATAATGAATTTAAAACAACTCCAAGACCTGTTATACCACCAGCAGCAATTGCATGTGGATTAAAAAACATGTTAAGAGAAATTGCCATTAATATACAGCCTACAATTAATATTAAAATTTCTGAAAAAGTTATTCTATCTTTTTTCAATAACATCACTCCTTATATATAGATTATAATATATATTATATAGTTTTTCCAATTTTTAATAAAAAAAATAAAAACATATTATAAAAATAATTTGATTGGAATTTTCTGAAAATTAATGCTATAATTAAAAATAAATTTAAAGGGAGGTTATAAAATGGCTAAACTGACTTTAGAGAAGATAAAAGGAAATACATATTATATTCCACTTCCTACAATAGTAGGTGTATATGTAGATGGAAATAATGCAATTTTAATTGACAGTGGAAATAACAAAGATACTGCTAGACAAATTCTTAGACTATTAGAGGAGCATAATTTAAATCCTAAATTAATAATAAACACTCATTCAAATGCAGACCATATAGGAGGGAATGCATATTTGAAAAATCAAACAAAATGTAAGATTGCTACAACTAAAATAGAAGGATACTTTACAGAAAATCCAATATTAGAATCGGCATTTTTGTATGGAGGGTATCCAAGTAAAGCACTAAAAAATAAATTTTTATTAGCAAAAGAGAGTGAAGTTGATTATATTATACCTTCAAATGGAAAAATTTTAGATACAGAACTTGAAGCGATTTCTCTTCCTGGTCATTATTTTGAAATGATTGGTGTTAGAACTCCAGATAATGTTTTGTTTGTTGCAGACAGTCTTACACCAGAAAATATAATTAGTAAATATCATTTCTTCTTTTTGTTAGATATAGATTCACAATTTAAAACGTTAGAAAAAATGAAAACTCTTAATGCAGATTTTTTTGTTCCAAGTCACTCTGTCAAGACTACAAGTATACAAGATTTAATTGATGTAAATAAAGACAAGATGGAAGAAATAATATCTAATATTAAAAAGGTTTGCTGTGAACCAATTATGATTGATGAAGTCATTGAAAAAATGTGTGATGTGTACAATGTTAAATTAGATGCTAATCAATACGTTCTAGTTGGTAGTACAATACGTTCTTATATAACATATTTATATGAACATAATATGGTTGAGTATGTATTTGATGGTGGCAAGATGATGATAAAAGCTGTATAAATATTGAAAAATATCAAACTATGCAATAAAAATATTTTAATATAAGTATATTCTAAAAAATGGGATAGAAATAAAATTTGCTACCAAATTGCCACAATAACAAACAATGGTAGCAAATAATTTTATAATATATTTAAAAGTCTAAGGAACTTAATTTTTTATTAACTTATAATTGTTTTCTATATTTATCTTAATTTATCTTACATATAGTTTATTGCTTTTATAGAAAAAAGCTGTGCTGGAGGTTTTAAATGCAAGAAAAAATAAAATCTTTATACATTTTAGCAAGTGTATCTGTTATTGCTTTTATATTAGTTTTAGCATGCTTAATTTTTGGTTTAACTGGTACAATTGATTTTTGGCAAGGATGGATATTTCTGACTGCCTTTTGTATTCCAACTTGTATAATTACAATTTACCTGATGATTAATGACCCAGTATTACTTGAACGTCGCATCAAATCAAAGGAAACACGTCCACAACAAATACTTGGTCAAAGTATCGCTGGATTTCTTTTCTTATTTGGATTGCTAGGAGTACCAGCTCTAGACAACCGCTTTGCTTGGTCTAGTATTCCAATTATTTTGACAATAATATCAGATGTACTTATTTTAATTGGATTTATAATTGTATTCTTTGTTTTTCGCTACAATTCTTTTACATCAAAAGTTATAGTTGTTATGAGTAATCAAAAAGTAATTACTGATGGACCATATTCAGTTGTGCGACACCCTATGTATCTAGGTGCTATATTAATTATACTTTTTACACCTCTAGCACTGAATTCATGGTGGGGAATGATTGCTGTAATTCCTTTATGCATAATAGTTGTGTTTCGTATATTAGATGAAGAAAAGTTGCTTAGTGCTGAACTTGATGGGTATAAAGAATATTGTCAAAAAACAAAATATCGTATTATACCTTATATTTGGTAGAGTGCAAATTTTTAGTTTATTAATCGGATTAAATAACTTTGGTAAAAAGTCGAACATTTTAAGCTGTATTTCTATTTATTAATTAATAGTCAAGTAATTAATAAATAGAAATACAGCTTTTTTATATTAAATAATTTTAGGTGAATAGATATTTAATTATAAAGTTATGCTATAATTTGTAAGTAAAGAGGTAAATTTATAAAAATTAAAAAAATAATTAATTATAATAAGGGGGAAATATTAGGAATTATGAATAAAAAGTTCAAAAAATTCAGTAAAAAAATAGGTATATCAACTTTGGCTTTGACTCTAATTCTTTTTAATAGTTTAACTGCAAGTGCACAAATCAAAGAAGATTCTATAATAGGAACTGATAGATATGAAACAGCAGGGCTTATAGCAGATAGGCAGACTTATGACACTGTAATATTGGTTAATGGAGATAAAAATTTATCTGATGGACTTTCATCAAGTGGACTAGCTGGGGCTATTAACGCGCCAATACTTTTGACTAAAAAGGATGAAATACCAAAGGCCACTTCAAATAGACTAGATAACAAGAATTTGAACGTTGTAAAAAAAGTGTACATAATTGGTGGTTATAATACTATTGAAAGTTCCGTGGAAAAAGATATAAAAAGAAAAGGTATTGAAGTAGAAAGGATAAGTGGAAATAATAGAATTGAAACTAGTTACAATGTAGCAAAAAAAATAAATGAAGTTAGTAAGGTAAAAGATGTCATGTTGACAAATGGGTTTGTAGGAGAGGCTGATGCTATGAGCATAGCACCTGTAGCTGCAAAAAACAAAGGAGCTATAATACTTACAGATGGTAAATCAATTCCATTTAAGATTGAAGGATTAAATATTTATGCTATAGGTGGCAAATCTGCAATAAATGAGGATTTGGTAAGGGAGACTAATGCAACTAGAGTTGGTGGAAATGATAGATTTGAAACCAATAAAAAAGTAATAGAAAAGTTTTATAATGAATCAACTGACTTTTACATAACAAGAGGATATCAATTAGTAGATGCATTAACACTATCTCCTCTAGCAAAAGAAAAGCCAATTGTTTTAGTTGCTGATGGAAGTAATAAAAGTATTTTAAAAGGAGCTAAAAGTATAACAAAAGTTGGAGGAATTGATGCCAATATATATAAACAATGTTTAGATATGGTGGAATATAATAATATGAATATAACTCCAAATATTGTAAAACACTTAACTTCAATTGAAGGAAATGAAGTTTCTGAAGTATATATAGAAACTGATAATTTAGGTGTAGTTGTTGAAAAGACGAATACTGATAAATTTGAGTTTGATTATGTAAGTGTAACTAATGAAAAAAATTGTACTTTTTCTGTGAATGAAGAGACTGCTTCTAATAATGGAAAAAATGGAAAGTTGGTTGTAAGTGCTAAGAAAACAATAGAGAAGAAAGATGGTCCCTTGCAAGATATGAATGGCGATAATATGATAAATGCAAATAAAGATAAGAGAGTAAATGTAATAAAGATTGGAATTCCAGATAAAGTGTATTCTAATTTTAAAGTAGATGTTGAACGAGGCTCAGTAGAACTTTATAATATTAAGGGGGGAGCTACAGTTGATGTCAATGATGGAATTGCGAAAGTTATCGACAAAAGTGTAACATATCCTTTTAATATAAATACTAATAGTGGGATTTCAGGTGTAACAGCCGAAACTATATCATCTGAGATAAAGTTTAGAGGAAACAATGGAATTGTAAATGTAACAGCTACAAATATAAGTGGCAATATAAGTTTGTTTGGAAAGGACAGCAAAGATACCTTTGATGGCATATTCAAATTAAACTTGAAAAAAGAACCATCAAATTTACACTTGAAGTTGATTGGAAATGGTCTGAATAAATTACCAGAAGGTTGGTCTAAAGATTATATCTTAGGAAATGGACAACCAATTGTCGAAGTTAAAAACAGTGGCATAAATAATATATCAATTGGAGAATAAAAACATATAAAAATAG
>NZ_JACVWH010000038.1:0-8289 GCF_020658495.1 Clostridioides sp. ES-S-0048-02 | reverse complement strand
CTTTAAATAGTTTTTTTACATATTCTAATTTATTTTCTAATTTTTTAAGTTCCTGAATTTGTTGTTTTTTATAATCTTCTGGTTGCATGTGCTTTGCTTCACTGTATTCACGACCTCTTTTTATATCAAATCCTTTTGATTGTAAAAATCTAGGTAATTCATCTTGTATCTTTTTTAATTCGATTCTTGTTACTATGTCTTTTGCACTTAATTTACCATCAGAAGTTATTGGAACAAAATTAAAATGCATGTGAGGTGTTGTTTCATCAAAATGGACTGTAGCAGAAATTATATTTTTTTCACCATATCTATCTTTCAAAAATTCATATGTGTATTTAAAATATTTTTCTTTTTCTTTATAATCCATACCTAAAAAAAATTCTGGGCTTGCTGAAATTACACTCTCACACATTAATATTGCGTCTTTTCTTATAACTTTTCCCTTTTTCCTATTTTCTTTTATAATTTTTTCTATTTTTTCCAAATATCTTATTCTGGTTTTATTTTCAAAATCTATATTTTTGTTACTCTTTGTTATATCAATATCTTTATTTTTATAGGATTTATTTTGTCTTTGATTATGTTTTTGAATACCAACTATATTATTTCTAGAATACTTTGCTACATGACAAACAAAAAATGCCATACTTAAACTCCTTTCTATATTAGAAAATTTTAATACTCATTTTTAAAGTTTTGTAATTTAATAGAAAAAAGACTTATACATACAAATAAGTCTAACTTACTATACTTTGCACTTCGTTGGCAAAGTGGTAAGCTCTGCGAGGCATTAAGAATCTATATACCAAAAAGTGGTCACTTTTGGCACACCCTAGTGGTCTATTTAGACCACTAATGGTTCATTGATAAAACACTACATACAAACTCAACCTCGCTCAAAAACTTATATGGAACATATTCTCTATACATATTTGGCTTATCTAAAACAATAATTTCAATTCCTTTATCAAGCATTGTCAATGATAAATATTCAATCAATGCACTTATCCTCTCTCCACTTTCTACCTCTGATGCAATGCAACCTACCTTATCAATTTTTTTTGCAACAATGTACATTAGTTCACCTCATATCATTCAGATAATTTTTTCAAAGCATCTATATTTTGGTCTATTATTTCATCCATCATTTTTTCAATATCTTCTTCATCAGTCACTACATTATTCCTTCTTTTCTCTTCCTCAAGTATCAAGATATAATCCTCTAAAGTTTCTATAGACTCATCACCATCAAGATATTTGTTCTTATAAAAACTAAGTACTATATTTTGGATTTCTTCTATCTCCAATGCTCCTTCAACATATCTATCTGACAACTCTAAAATAACTCCACTAACTTCATGAGAATCAATTGAGGCTATTCCAAGTGCAGAATTAACAATTTCTTTTCTCTGTTCTTTAGTTGTATTTTTAATTGAATAATCTTTCATAATCTTCATCCTCCTTTCAATTAAGCCTAACGGCTAAAACCACTTTAACCTTCGGCTTCAAGTGGTTACTAACGCATTCTCAATATGCCAAGCCAGAAGGGGCTTGTCCTATATCGAATTTTGTTACTCCTATTTAAATTCTATCTTGACAATTTCACTAAAATAATAAACCGGCACAAGGGAACTGAAATTGGACGTAATTATTCCCTTATAATAGTCAAGACTTTTTAATTGACTATCATAAGGAAGTAATTACAAATCTATAAACCGTATACTTCGGTCACCTTATCATCTGTACCCTTTTTATTACGTGTAAACACCTATAAACTTTCTACATTATGGTTCTATCCTAATGCAATAATTCTGTTCATAGTTCCCAAGCACTTATGCTCCTAGAACTCCCACACCCGACCTTTAGGTTGTCGTCACCACTCAATCCTGTACTAGCTATAAAAAGGGATTAGCTATATTGTACAGAGGTTCACTTTCTGCATTGGCTGAACTCACCTGACCTTTTTTTTGAGTGGTTAAGGGCTGTCCCACTATATGTCATATAGGTAACATACAACCTCATTTATTGCATTAAAAAACACCTAAAGTATAGGCATCTATACTTTAGGTGTACAACATTTCCGCTTGACTAAAATTATTTTACTTTATATACTATAATTATATTTTGTAAATAATTTCGGTTGGGTTAACTTTCCTTGATAGATTATGCCTATCTTGCGATTGGATTATTCCTTAACTTCTTGGTACTGTTATACCAGTTGTTACCTTAAATCGTCGCCAAACGATTTAAAGAACTGAAGTTACAGAAGGCACTTACTTTTTGTAAGTGCTTTTTTATTTAGTTTTTATATATTTAAGTATAAATTCTTTTTGAGGATATAACAACATATTTTTTGAAATTTTTGCTAATTATATTTTAAAACTCCAAATTTATTAAAAATAATATTGTGATATAATTTCAAATAACAGACGTTATACATCTGTCATAATTGTGGGGGTGTAATATGAATAAAGATAAATTTAATGAATTAGATATATTAGAACAAATAGAATATATAAATAATCAATTAGAAAATAATGAAACCTTGACATATATATGTAAAAATATAGGAATAGGCAGAAGTACAATAAGAGATAGATTTAAAAAGGCTAATTACAGTTATTCCAAAGACTTGAACAAGTATATACATGAATGTATAACAGATGTATTACAAGAGCCAAGCATAAAAAATAACAGATGTATTACGACTGATATACAAAAAGAAAAAAATAACATTAGTAATACAAATGTTATACAATCGGATGCAGTAAGAGAAGTAATTAATAAATCTGACAAAGAGATAAAAGATAATTTGTTAGATATAGTTTCTAATTATGATGTATTAAAAGAAATTATAGAGTTACACAAATGTAATACGTCCGTTATAAAGCAACAGATAGTAATTGATTTAGAGGATTCTGATAGTAAACTTACTACTCTAAGAGTTAATAGTAAGGAGTTAGAGTTATTTAATAAGTTTTGTGATAATAACAAACAATTCAAAAAGATAGATTTAATAAGTCAGGCACTAAAAGAATTTAGAGAAAAATATAATTAAAATTATATAAAAAACTTAATAAGTGAAAATTAAAGATTTCTAATTTTGTTACGTGAAATACTCTTTATAAATATATATTGTCTCTCTTTAATTAAGGTACATTTTTGTATACTAAACATTTAAAAGAATTTGAATTAAGACAAACCTATAATATTTTTGTATAATAGGTTTAGGAATAGAAAATAACACTAAGTATATATGGCGAAAGTTGATTTAGTAGAAATAGACGCAGCAAGAATAAATGATGTATGCGATGCATATTTCAAATGGAAAGACTTAAATAATTCATTAAAAAATTATTGTTCAAGAGGACTAAATTTTCCAGAAACAATTAGTGAGCCAATGGGATGTTATTCATTAAATTATTTATGGAATAAAGGAAGTGCAGGAGATGCACAAGATAGAAATGGAAGAAAAATAGAAATGAAAGCAACTTCTAATTTTGATTCTGATCTTACTTCATTTGGTCCAAAATGTCATTTCGATAATTTAGTGTTTTTGAGATTAAATTATCAAAATAATAAACTTTATGTATATGATACTGGAATTAATTCTGAAGAATTAAAAAATCTACCAGCAAATAAAAATGAAACTGTTGGTGAACAACAGGCACAAAAAAGAAGACCTCATATAAGTGTAATAAAAACTATAATTGAGGATAGAAATTTAGAACCAACATGTATATTCAACATTAGAAGAGCAGAACTTGACTAAAATGAGTAAAGGAGAATGTGTTATTTTCTAACTCCTTTACTCATTTTTATTGCGGCATGCTGCTAATTTTGATATACTATCAATGAAATAAAATAATGGAGAGTATGAATTATGAAAGAAAAATTAAGAATGGCATCTTTTTTTGCAGGTGTTGGTGGAATAGATTTAGGTTTTGAACAAACGGGTGTATTTAAAACAATTTATGCAAATGAAATAGATCCTTATGCAGTAAAAACATTTGAAGCAAATTTTCCTTTACAAGTAGATTGTAGAGATATAAAAGATGTAAAAACATCTGAAATTCCTAAGTTTGATATCTTATTAGCTGGATTTCCATGTCAAGCATTTTCAGTAGCTGGATACAGGCAAGGATTTAATGATGAAAAAGGACGTGGAACATTATTTTTTGAATTAATTAGAATTATAAAATCAAAAAAGCCAAAAATAGTTTTTTTAGAAAATGTTAAAAATCTTATTGGACATGATAATGGTAATACATTTAGAATTATTTTAGAACATTTAAATACTTTAGGATATCATGTTAAATATCAAGTATTAAATGCAAAAGATTATGGTAACATTCCTCATGGAAGAGAAAGAATTTATATTATTGCATTTAGAAGTAAAATTTTATATCAAAAATTTGAATTTCCTAAACCAATAGAGTTAATTACTAAATTATATGATTGTATTGATTTTGAGAGTAAACAAGATGTTAAATATTATTATAATGAGAAAAATTGTAAATTCTATGATAAGTTAGTTTGTGATGTGATTAAGAAAGAAACCATATATCAATGGCGTAGAATTTATGTAAGAGAAAATAAAAGTAATGTTTGTCCAACTTTAACTGCAAATATGGGAACTGGTGGACATAATGTACCATTGATAAAATGCTGTGATGGAATAAGAAAACTTACACCAAGGGAAACTTTTAATTTGCAGGGATTTCCTAAGAATTATAAATTACCAAGCAATTTAAGTAATACAAAGTTATATAAACAAGCTGGAAATAGTGTTGTAGTAACAGTAATAAATAGAATTGCTAAGCAAATAAAAGACATAATTTAATATATAAAAAACAAAGAAAATATGATATAAACATAATTAATATAATTAAAAATAAAGTCAATTAAAAAATCTACTTTAAAAGTTAAAAAAAAGATGCACTTTAAAAAATAAAGATTAGTTAATAATAAAAAAGATGAATGTAAAGGAATAAAGTAATTCCAATATGTTCGTTTTTTTTATTATTAACTAATCCCTAAACTTCAATTTTAAGATTAGTTAATTTAGGTTTAGGGAGTAATGCTATAATGTTTATAATGTATTATAAAATTTGGAGGAATTATATGACCAGTATCTGTTTTATTGTTTCGTTCATTGGAGCAATAATTAGCATTATATTTTTATTAAAATATCAAAATACAGAAAAAGAAGTTAAGATAAGAAAAAGAGTAAGTTTATTTTGTATAATAATGGCTCTTCTTATGATTATTTCAAGATTTATTTAGTTTCAACTACTCTCTAAAAATTTATTTCAATAACTTTAGTAAAAAAGTCCTTAAAATCCATTTATTTGGAATCTAAGGGCTTTAACTTTATTTTAAATACCTAACTAGTCTCTAAAGTGAAATTTTAAGACAAGCAGTGAAAAATCCCCTAAAATGTAGAGCATTTAAATTTATATTGTAGTATTTACGTTAAGAGTAAATAGCTTTTTTTAATAATAAGATTCCATCAATTATTAAAAATATGCTTACAATGAATGAGTACCATAAAAATTCATTTTTTACAAAATAAACATATAAGGATCCTATCAGAAAAATTATTCCAAGTAATAAAACTGAGGTATAACCTATAGTTTTCCAGGGGTTAGATGTATTAGTTTCTAACTTTTTTTTAAGCTGTTCATCTTCTTTAATAAGTTCATCTAAAGAAACATTATAAAAATCTGATAGTTTAATTAAATTGCGAATATCTGGATATGTTTTACCTGTTTCCCAATTAGAAATTGCTTGAAATGAAACAAATAATTCTTTAGATATTTGAGATTGAGAGTATCCAGATTCGGATCTTAATAATTTTAATTTTTCAGATATTTTCATGACTATCACTCCTTTGTTATTCTTAAGATAATAATATAATAACGTCTAGAGATTTACACTCAATTATTTATTTAATGGGCTCTAGAGATACTTGAATTTAGTAATATCAATACGTGTAGATTTACTATCGTAAATGATATTTTAACTATTCTCTAAAAATTTATTTCAAGAACTCTAGTAAAAAAGCCCTTATGATCCAAATAAATGGATTATAAGGGCTTTAACAATATTTTAAATACCTAACTAGTCTCTAAAGTGAAATTTAGAGCATAGTTTCTTATCAGAAAAATTTTTAAAACTAATACCTTATTTTGTTATAAAACATTGCTCAATTATCTATCATGAATAAAATCTAGAATTAATGAGGTGTATAGCAAATGAAAAAATCTGATTTAATAACTATAGTTAGCATAATAATAACAATTGTAAGCATTTTTTTAACTTTAATTGGAGGCAACAATCTTTATAAAAAAAATGTAGTTAATATAAACAATTGTGTAAACTGTAAAATAATAGATAATGATTAAACTTTATGTAAAGTTTTTTATAGTGTAAAATCAAAAAGTAAGTATAATGATTTTTAAATATGTATAAGGAGAAATTAAAATGTATATATTTTTTTCGGAAAATAGAAAAACAATTTGGATAATACTTTTAATAGTAGTTCTTATAGGAATAATAATTTTTTATAGGAAAAAAATGCATAATAACACTTTTGAGAAAAGTTTAAAGATGATAATATTTATGTTTATTGTATTTATGATTTTAACAATTATTTATATTTGCATAAATGGAGAGAATATAACTGATTCAAATATACTTTCTGCTATAGTATCAATTACTGCACCAGTAATTGCTTTTAGTGGTGCATATACATTATTTGAGTTAGGACATATTAAAAATAAACAAGAAAATAAAGAATATGCAGAAGATATGTTATTTAGTTTATTAAAACACACAATAATAGAAACTGATAGTATGACATATTTAATATATATGAAATGTTTAATAAGAGAAGTAGCAAACACATCAAAACAAATACCTGAATTAATAAGTGATACTCCAAAATTGGAACTTGAACGATTCGAAAATAAATTGAGAGACATAAAGAAAAATAATATAAAATTTATGGAAGAGCTAAATACACTTATATGTCCTTCTAAATTGAATAAATTAGTTTATGATAATGAATGGACAAAATATATGAAATATATAAAACATGAATATAGAGAAATAATTATTAGATGGATAGACATACTAAAAAGTGAAGAAATAGAAACTAATTTTTTTTTGAATTATAGAAATAGTGTTATATTAGTATTACAAATTCTTCAGGAAGAGAATAATGGGAGAATAAGAATTTTAGGACAGTTTGAAAAAATAAGGACTTTAGAAAAAATTATTGAGGATTATATGAATGACTTAAACAAAAACATCATTTGGAGTACATTCAAGAGCAGTACAAATTTAAAGCAAAATTCTAATTTTAATATGTTTAAAGGTATATAAAGATAATTAATCCTTAAATAAATCTTTAGAAACTACTTTATTATTGGATTTATTTATATTGATAATTTCACGCTTTAAGTCTATATCTCTATATTGTCCAAGAATAATATTTTTTTCCAAAAAAGAACCTTTGTCATTAGTTCCAAATGACATTTGAAACCCTAATTCTTTTGTTTCATTCCTATAAAAACAAAGTTTATTTAATTCTTTAATAAAATTATTAGCATCTTTAAATCTATATGTGTCATTTTCTTGTATCTCTTTGATACTAGACTTATTAAAAATAATATATATATCATTTTTGTTAAGTTCTTCAATCTTTTTTTCATACTCCCTAATTGAATCATTATACTTTCTTGATAAATTTTTATATTGATTTTCCAATTTATTTATTTCTATTTCCTTTTCATCAAGAATTTTTTTGTTATTTTTATCTTTATTTTCTAGTACTTTCTCAATATTTTTTTCACGTTCAGATATTAGTTGTTTTTGTTCTTCAAATTCTTCCTTTTCCAATTTTAATTTTTTTTCTTTTTCATAAATCAATCTTTCATATTCACTTACTGTATTTAACTTAACTTCTAAATTTTTTGTTTTCAACTGCTCATTATGTAATTTTTCTTTAAGTTCTAGACTTTCTTTCATTGTTCCTTTTAGTATATCTATTATCTCGTCATAATCATTTTTATATACCGTTTCTTTGCCTGTTATAAGGCTTTTTTTAACATTTACAGATTCTAACTCATTAAAACTATTTAAAGGCTTTGAGAAGCCTTTAAATAGTTTTTTTACATATTCTAATTTATTTTCTAATTTTTTAAGTTCCTGAATTTGTTGTTTTTTATAATCTTCTGGTTGCATGTGCTTTGCTTCACTGTATTCACGACCTCTTTTTATATC
>NZ_JACVWH010000037.1:0-9441 GCF_020658495.1 Clostridioides sp. ES-S-0048-02 | reverse complement strand
TAAAGATTATGTGGTTACAATAGCAGAGAGGATACACCTGTTCCCATTCCGAACACAGAAGTTAAGCTCTCTAGCGCTGATGGTACTTGGTGGGAAACTGCCTGGGAGAGTAGGACGTAGCCACGTAGTCTTTTTTTATTGTTTGCTATAAAATCTAAAATTAAACAGAATATAAACTCTGTATTGATTTATACTAAGATAAAATATAGAATTATATAATATAGACAAAAAGTTTTGATTTAGAAAGAAGGTATGATATGAATTCTAATGAAAGAAGAAACAAATTAATAGATATTTTAAAGGAATCCAAGCATCCTGTAAAAGGTGGAGTGCTAGCAGAGCTATTAAATGTAAGCAGACAAGTAATAGTACAAGATATAGCGCTTATAAGAGCTAAAGGTTTTGAAATAATAGCGACACCTCAAGGATATATAATATATAATCAACCATATTTTTCCAGACAAATAAAATGTAAAAATCATAGAAATCCCCAAGAAATTTATGAAGAACTAAGAATTATTGTAGATTTGGGTGGAATTGTAAAAGATGTTATTGTAAATCATCCGACATATGGTCAAATAACTGCGGAACTTAATATTTATTCTAAAATGGATATAGATGATTTTATGATAAAAGTTGAAAAAAATGAGTTTAAACAATTATCAGTTTTAACAGAATGTAGTCATATTCATACAATTGAAGCACTCAAAGAAAAAACTATTGAAGATATAATAAAAAAACTAGATGACAGTGGAATATTATCATAAGGAGGAGTTAAATGAATTTTTTGTCATTGGCTAAGACTACTTCAACAAATAGTAATATAACGAAGAGAACTTTAGAAAATATGCTTAATAATTTCAGTGATAATATACCAAATATTATATATGCAATAACAATATTTATAATAGGTATTTATATAGCTAAGATAGTAAGAAAGATGGTTTCTAAATTTCTAATTAAATATGGAATGAGTAAAGGTGTAAATAATTTTATTGTATATGGTATATATATATCAATGCTATCCATCATATCACTGATAAGTTTAGGTATTATAGGAATACAAACTACATCAGTTGTAGCGGTCTTAGGAGCAGCTGGATTTAGTATAGGATTAGCATTTAAAGAAATATTATCAAACCTAGGTTCAGGCATGATTATTTTGTTTTTTAAGCCCTTCAATATAGGTGATTATATTCAAGGGTCAGGTGTGGAAGGTACAGTTTCTGATATACAAATATTTAGCACTGTTCTTAAAACTCCAGATAATAAAACTATAATAATACCAAATTTTCAATTGACAAGTAATAATATAATTAATTACACACATCAAAATAAAAGAAGAATAGATTTTTCGTATAATATTTCTTATGACAGCGATATAGATATGGTTAAATCTATATTAAATGAAATTTTTACAAATGAAAAAAGGATACTAGATGATCCAAAGCCAATCATAGGGTTAAACTCTATAGGTAATAATACTATGCAAATAGTTGCTAGGCCTTGGGTTAAAACTGATGATTACTGGGATGTATACTTTGATATAATGGAAAAAGTTAAAAAGAAATTTGATGAAAATAAAATAGAAGTTCCATTTATTCCTGCTTCATTATTGTTTAATAACACAAGTAATTTAAATTCTTTAGATAAAAGATAATATTTTAATTAAACAAAAAAATCAAATTCAAGATAACAAATTAAAGAAAATTCTAAAAAAAATTGAATAATAGTATTGAAAGATGTTAATATATATAATATAATGATTATCAAATAAAACAATTAGTTAAAAGCATTGAAAGAAAATAGTAAAAAACAGGTTGTATTCAGAGAATGAGTGGATGGTGAGAACTCATTACAATGGTTTTTGAATCTACTCTAGAGCTTCTAGTTAAAGCTAGACGTTTACCTACGTTACAGGTCTGAGAGGATTGTACATATGGGTATAATCAATTAGGGTGGCAACGCGGATAAAAGATTTTCGTCCCTTTTATAGGGTAAACGGAGGTCTTTTTTTATTTTCAAAATTTGTTTAAACTAAGAATTTGCAGTTAAAAATGTTTTAATTTAAATTGGAATTATTAATTTATATTATAAAAATTATTAGGAGGAATTAATATGTTAGATATTAAAAGAATAAGAGAAAATTTAGATGATATTAAAAAAGCTATGGAAATAAGAGGCGAAAAAGAATTCGACCTTGATGCTGTAGTGGAATTAGATAATAAAAGAAGAGAGATACTTCAAGAAGTTGAAGTTATGAAAAATGAATTAAATGTAAACTCTAAAAAGATACCACAATTAATAAAAGAAGGAAAAGATGTAGAAGAGGAAAAAGCAAGATTAAAAGAATTATCAGACAAGATAAAAGGTATTGATGAGAAAGTAAAAGAAGTTGAAGGAAAAATGGAATATGCATTGATGAGAATTCCAAATGTACCTCATCCAGATGTGCCACAAGGTGAAACAGATGAAGATAATGTTCAAGTAAGAACTTGGGGAGAACCTACAAAATTTGATTTTGAACATAAAGCTCACTGGGATATAGGAACTGGTTTAGGGATATTAGACTTTGAAACAGCTGGAAAAATAACTGGTTCAAGATTTACTTTATATAGAGGATTAGGTGCTAGATTAGAAAGATCTTTAATGAATTTCTTCTTAAATACTCATACAGCTAAACATGGATATACAGAAGTTTTACCTCCATTTATGGCTAATAGAAATAGTTTTATAGGCACTGGTCAACTTCCTAAATTTGAGGAAGATATGTTTAAAATAGAAGGGCTAGAGTATTTCTTAATATCAACAGCTGAAGTACCTGTGACAAATATACATGCTAATGAGATATTAGATGTTGCAGAACTTCCAATAAAATATTGTGCATATACTCCTTGCTTTAGATCTGAAGCTGGTTCAGCAGGAAGAGACACAAGAGGTTTAGTTAGACAGCATCAATTCAATAAAGTTGAATTAGTTAAATTTGTTAAACCAGAGGATTCTTATAAGGAATTAGAATCATTAACTCATGATGCTGAAACTATGTTACAAATGTTAGGTCTTCCATATAGAGTTGTAAGAATATGTACAGGAGACTTAGGATTTACAGCTGCTTTTAAATATGATTTAGAAGTTTGGATGCCAAGTTATAATAGATATGTAGAAATATCTTCTTGTTCAAACTTTGAAGATTTCCAAGCAAGAAGAGCGGGAATAAGATTTAAAAGGGATAAAAAATCAAAAGCAGAATATGTTCATACATTAAATGGTTCTGGATTAGCTATAGGAAGATGTTTAGCTGCTATATTAGAAAATTATCAACAAGCAGATGGCTCTGTAGTGGTTCCAGAAGAATTAAGACCTTATATGGGTGTTGATGTTATAAAATAATTGTGTATTAATATTATATAAGTGATAATATATTTTAAGATTAAAAATATACTGTAAGTAAATAGTAAATTAGAAAAAGTTATGAGATTTAATAATTTCATAACTTTTTTATGTTAATATATATAATAGAATATTCATCATAAAAAGCTAAATATTTTCATAAATCAACATTTAATTAGACGTTGAAAAATTTTTTTTAGGTTAATTTAAATTAAATGTAGCTATGTATAGCAATATATTAAATAAACAAAATAAAATTAAGTTGAATTATAAAATGAATTATGATAAGATAAGTTTGTTATAAGTTTTGGGAGGAATTATGGAAAGTTCATTTTATATGAAAGAAGCATTAAAAGAAGCATATAAAGCATATAATAAGAGAGAAACACCAATAGGTGCTGTTATAGTTAAAGATAATCAGATAATAGCAAGGGCTCATAACCTTACAGAAACATTGAAAGATTCTACAGCTCATGCAGAAATTTTAGCGATAAAGCAAGCATCAGAAAAATTAGGTGGATGGAGATTGACAGATTGTGATTTGTATGTTACACTAGAGCCTTGTATAATGTGTAGTGGTGCAATAGTTAATTCTAGAATAAAAAAGCTTATAATAGGGACAAGACATATAAAAAATTCATATATAGAGAAACAGCATGAGTTTAAATTAGATTATTTTGATAATAATAATGTAAAAGTGGCTTTTGATGTTTTGCAAGAAGAATGCTCGATCATATTGCAAGAATTTTTTAAGGCATTAAGAAAAAGAGATTAAGGAGAGATGGTCGAGTGGTCGAAGGCGCTCGCCTGGAAAGCGAGTATATGGGTAAAACTGTATCGTGGGTTCAAATCCCACTCTCTCCGCCAGAAACAATAAATAAAAGTAATTAAATATGGTTGTAATTTTGCTGTACTAGATGGGGAGGTAGCGGTGCCCTGTAACCTGCAATCCGCTATAGCAGGATTGAATTCCATCTAAAGGCTTATTTTTTGTAGGGCCGCCCTAAATAAGTGGTGTTGATGCTTAGGTCCTGCGCAATGAAAGCTCATGAACCCCGTCAGATCCGGAAGGAAGCAGCGGTAAGTGATCACTTTTGTGTGCCGCGGGGGTGCCTAAGTTGAGCTAACTGTTTTGGTAACGCCTATGGAATTAAGTCGATAGATGGTGTACAGCATTTAATATATAAAAGACTAATCCCTTAGATAATGAGGGATTTTTTTATTAATTTTACTAAAGAGAGGTAAAAAGATGCATAAAGCATTATATAGAGCATATAGGCCACAAAGATTTGATGATGTTGTTGGTCAAGAACATATTATTAAGACTTTAAAAAATCAAATATACAATGATAATATAGGACATGCCTATTTGTTTTGTGGTACAAGAGGTACTGGAAAGACATCTACTGCAAAAATTTTTTCAAGAGCGGTAAATTGTTTAAATAAATTGAATGAAGAACCTTGTAATGAGTGTGAAATATGTGAATCAATATTAAAAGATAATACAATGGATGTTGTAGAAATAGATGCAGCATCAAATAATAGTGTAGATGATATAAGAGAGCTTAGAGAAAGTGTAAAATATTCTCCAGCTAATGCTAAATATAAAGTATATATAATAGATGAGGTTCATATGTTGTCTCAAGGAGCTTTTAATGCATTGTTAAAGACATTAGAAGAACCTCCCTCATATGTAATCTTTATATTAGCTACTACGGAACCTCATAAGATACCTGCAACTATTTTATCACGTTGCCAAAGATACGATTTTAAAAGAGTTACTGTTAAAGATATGACTCTTAGGATGAAAAAAATTTGTAAAGATGAAGGAATTGACATAGATGAAAAAGCTCTTAATCTGATATCTAGAAACTCTCAAGGAGCACTTAGAGATGCTCTTAGCATATTAGACCAGTGTATATCATTTGGAGAAAATACAGTAGACTATAAAGATGTTGTTGAGTTGATGGGAAGCGTGAATATAGAACAATTATTTGAGTTGTCTCAATGTATTGTAACACAGGATACTAAAAAATCTCTTGAAATATTAAATGAATTTGTTTTATGGGGTAAAGATATAAGAAACCTTATAAATGATTTAATAGACCATTTTAGAAATTTAATGGTTTGCAAAGTATCATCAGAATTAGATGAAATAATCTCATTACCAGAAGAAACTATAGAGCAACTTAAATCTCAATCTGAGGACATAGATATGAATGATTTAATAAGAATTTTAAATATACTGTCAACAACTCAAGATGATATAAAATCATCTTCAAATCCAAGAGTCTTAGTAGAAATAACTATAATGAAGATTGCTCAGCCAATGTTTGATGAAAGTAAAGAAGCTCTTATTAAAAGGGTTGAGAATTTGGAAAAAATGATTGAAATGGGTAGCTTTAAAATTACAAATAATGATAGTGGTAAAGAAAAGGAATATGAGGATAATAGAGAAATAGATTCAAAAAAAGAAAGTATAGTTTATGAAGAGGTAAAAAATGAAGATGTTCTACTTATAGAATCATCATGGAAAAATATACTTAAACAAATTAAAAAAGATAAAAAAATGCCAATATACGCTCTTTTAAGTGAGGTAAAAAGTTTTAATGTATATTCTAACATGTTATATGTAATATTTGATGATAAATTTGATTTTGCAAAAACTAGATTAAGCTCCCCAGATACAATAAATTATCTAGAGAAGACTATAAGAGAAGTTTTAAATAGAAGCTTTAGTGTAAAAATAGTATTGTCATCAGAAGTCAAAGATATAAATCTTGAAGTTAAAGAAAAAAAAGACATTGGTGAAGAGATACTAAAGAACATAGTAAACGAAGAGATACTAGAAATAAAAGATAGTATTGATGAAAATGAAAGTAAATAATAAAATACTATTATGATATAATAATAAAATGAAAATAAGTTTAGGAGGAATAGTGTTTATGGCTAAAAAAGGTTTTGGAGGCGGAATGATGCCTGGTGGTGGAAATATGAATAATTTATTAAAACAGGCTCAAAAGATGCAAGAAAACATGCAAAAAGCTCAACAAGAGTTAGAAAATAAAGAAGTAGAAGCTTCAGTTGGTGGAGGAGCAGTTACTGTAAAAGTTAATGGTAAAAAAGAAGTTTTAGATATAACTATTAAACCAGAAGTTGTTGATCCAGACGATATAGAAATGTTACAGGATTTAGTTTTAAGTGCAGTAAATCAAGCATTGAGAAATATTGATGATATACAAGCAAATCAAATGAGTAAGGTAACTGGAGGTATGAATATACCAGGGTTATTCTAGTAGGTGATATTTATGCAAGTTTATACAGGTCCGATAACGAGACTAATAGAAGAATTTTCAAAGCTTCCAGGAGTTGGAAGAAAGACTGCTCAAAGGTTGGCTTTTCATATTATTAATATGAATACTAATGATGTGGAGGCTTTATCTAAGGCAATTATAGACGCAAAAAGAGAGATAAAGTATTGTTCAATTTGTTGCAATATAACAGATACAGACCCATGTAGTATGTGTTCAAATAAGAATAGGGATTCTAGTACTATATGTGTGGTAGAAGATCCGAGAGATGTTGCAGCTATGGAGAGAATAAGAGAGTTTAAAGGGCAATATCATGTATTAAATGGGGTTATTTCTCCAATGGATGGTATTGGACCAGATATGCTAAAAATAAAAGAGCTTATACAAAGGCTTGGTAATCAAGATGTAAGAGAAATAATAATGGCTACAAATCCTACTATTGAAGGAGAAGCTACAGCTATGTATATTGCAAGATTAGTAAAGCCAATGGGAATCAAAGTTACTAGGATAGCTCATGGTCTTCCTGTTGGAGGCGATTTAGAATATGCAGATGAAGTTACAATATCGAAAGCATTGGAAGGCAGAAGAGAAATATAAAAATCGAGGTTACTACCTCGATTTTTGTAATTTTTTGGAGTTAAATTCAGATTAATTTTGATTTAGATTTATTGAATAAATCTCTTCTGTATTGTATAATTTGTTGTATAAATCATTTAAAAATTTTGATAGGGGTGCAACATGAAACCAATTATGAACTTAGAAGAACATAATGCAATGAAAGAAAAAAGAATTAAAAAAATGAAATCAAAAGACAAGCCTAAATATGATGATTTTGAGGAGATAAGTTTTTCTAACAAGAAAAAAACTAAGAAAACTCCAAAAAATAAAAATACTGAATTCAGAAATAACTATAAAAACTATCAGTATGATTATGAAGAAGATTTTTATGAACCAATCTAGCAATTAAATAATTAGAAGATAAAAAATCCCTAATAGGTATACTATAGGGATTTTATTTATTTTATTAATCAGAAATTATACTTAATACTAAATTAGCTATGTTTTGGGCTGAATTTGACTTTCTTATAGATTTTATATTTTTCTTTAACATTTCTAGCCTACTAGAGTCATCTATTAAAACTTTTAATAATATTGATAAATTATATTTCTTTGTAGTTCTAAGTGCTGCACCACAATTGGATAAGAAATCAAGATTTTCTTCTTCTTGTCCAGGGATATAATATGGAACTATCATGGGTACATCTTTTAATAGTGCTTCAGTTGTAGTAAGTCCACCAGGCTTACTGACTAAAACATCGATAGAAGCTAAAATATCATTCATTTTATTAGTGTATCCAAGTACACATACATTTTTGTCATGATAACGAGATACAAGTTTTTTTTCAATTTTCTCTTTTAAACTTTCATTTCTACCAGTTATTACAAGTATCTGAAAATCTCTATCTGTATCTAATAACTCATCAAGAGTTTCTTTTATATTCCCAGCTCCAAAACTGCCACCCATAAGTAAAACAGTTAATTTATCAGGAGATAAATTTAGTTCAGAAAGAACAATTTTTTTATCTCTATGAGAGTGGAATGATTTTTCAACAGGGATTCCAAATGTTCTAATTTTGCTAGGCTCGACTCCATCAAATACTAATAATTCCTTTACATACTCATGACCAACAACATAGTAGTCAATCTCATTTTGTATCCATGTGGAATGAGTAGTATAATCAGTTAGTACAGAAATAAGTGGAGGAACATTAATAGTACTTGTATGATGCTTATAAAAATGATCAGTAGAAGCATTTATTTCATTATTATGTAAGTTAAAATTTTTTTTCAATGTACTTAGAGCAATCATTGGAAAAGGATGTGTACCTATAATTAAATCTGGCTTAGTGTTTTTAATGAGTTTTTTAAATTTTTTTGCCATAAATGTAATGATTAGATTATCTTTAAATTCATTTTTCGATAAAAGGTTTGTTTCAGATAATCTATATACACTTCCATATGCTTTGGGTGTATATATGGCGGATTTTTCATATCCTCTTGAAATTATTTTATCCATTATGTTATTGACTAATTTCAAACTATCTATTATTTCGCACTCAACTGGCTCTCCATCAATTGTTTTGGATGTAAGTTCTTCTTTAATAGCTAGAGCCGCTCTATTATGTCCACCACCTGTAGAAGCAGACATGATTAATACTTTCTTGCTCATAATAAAATCCTCCTAAAATGTAGCATAGTATTTATATAATATTTTGGTGTGTAAAAATGTCGTTCTCAATCAAATTATTGATAAATCATTTTTTAATAATAATCTAATACAAGATTACAAAAATTACAAGTGAAAGAAATGTAAATTAATTTTAAAAAAATGTGTATTGCTACAAATAAAAAATTTAAATATAGAATAAAAAGGAAAATTGGGCATAAAATATATATTAGTCCTATGAAATAGAGACTTTTGTTTATTATTAATTTCTGAGAGTTAAGCTGATAAAACATAGAAAAATAAAAAATCTTAAAAAAAATAAAAAATTATATTGACTTAGATAAATAAAGCTGATATAGTATTACTTGTCCTTAAGAAAAGGGCAGACATGAAAAATGAACTTTGAAAATTAAACAGTAGGTTAATTTATAAAAACAAGAAACAAACCATAAAGCCAGATATTTAGATAACAATAGTATCTGAGCCTGATAAACTTTTATTTGAGAGTTTGAT
>NZ_JACVWH010000036.1:0-9769 GCF_020658495.1 Clostridioides sp. ES-S-0048-02 | reverse complement strand
AGCACTCCCCGACATGAGAATGCTTAATTGCAACTATAGAAGTGTATTCGTAGTACACTTCTATTTTTTTATTATATCACATAATTTAGGTTGTTAAAAAGAACTATTTAAATCAATTTTAAGGTGTGTTGAGTAATGTTCTTGATAGTTTATATTAATATATTTCAAAAAAAATAAGCACTCCTATAAAGAGAGTGCTTTGGTGTATGTTAACTTGTATAAATTAGTATACATTATTTATTAAATACTCTTTCCTCTATCTCTGCTCTAGGGATTATTTTAAAGTATTCAAATCCATAGCTTCTCAGTTTTCTTTCAAGCTTTCTTTTATTAGCATTGAATGTAATTATTAATCCATCACATTTAATTTCTTCTGTCTCTGATATTTGAAGTACTGATTGCATAAGTTCTAGTTTTCCTCTGTGTTTTGGTTTTAATGGAGTTCTTAATGTCGAGTTTGCAGATGATTTACATTCATGCATTTCAATGAAATTATCTGTATTTTTATCTTTAACCTCGCCCACATAAACAATATCTATATCTTTATTTGATATCTTGATTTCATTTTCTAATACAATGGCCTCATCTATTTTTTGCGTGAATTCTTTTCCATTATATGTTCCTACAACATCCCAAATTAACTCTAAAAACCTTCCTCTTCTACCGTTTACAACACCTTCTGTTCCGTTATAAAATGAGTTTAATAATTTTATAAACTCTTCGTAGTTTTTATCTTTAATTATAGATTCCTCAAATCTAAAATTATTTTTTACAATATCCTCAATTTTACTACTATCAATGTTATTTTTCCATTCATCTAATATTGACAATGTTATACCCAAGAACGATTTATTGTTTAACATAAAATTTGCTAGAGATTTTGCTGATGGGTGTTTTTCCCTGCTATTAATCTCTTTATGTTTAGATTTAAATTTCAATCTCATATTATGCCTTATATGGAGAAATTACTAGGGCAGGATATCCAATACGAGTTGTGATAGAGCTTATTATTTCTCTTGCATAAGGCCATATATTAACTGGAACATTTCGTTCTATAAACATTAATATATAATCATCTTCATAATCCTCTATTGAATTAAATGTATAAATTGCCCTTAGTTCAAATTTTAAATTTACCAAACCTTCTCCTTGACATTCTATTCTTAAGTTAAATTTAGGATAAAATTCTACTACTTCTGATAACTTTTTAAATTCTTCACACTCATATTCCATCTTAACATCACATTTAATACTTTCATTTTTGATATTTTCATCTTTATGTAATATAACATCACTTAATTCAATATTTTTAATTAGCACATTTACTAGTCCCACATCATTAACTAATTTTCTATACTTCATTTTATCTAATTCCATTAATCTTCCTCCAAAATCTAAGCTGCCAATGCATAATCATCATTATCATAATCCTCTATTTCAAACTTAAAGTTAAAATCAAATTCAATATGTTCATTGTCTATATAATTTGATGAGTTATCATTATTGACTAAATTTCCAATATTAGCAAACCTGATATTTCTAGAAATTTCGTATTCTTTATATTTTATACATATAAGCTCTTCTAAATTATCAAAGATATTACTTAATAAATCATAATACTGTTCACTTTTCTTCATAGGATTATGATACATTTCATCTGCTATTTTAAAGTTAGCCTTGCTTTTATCTAATACTTTCTTTATTATTATTGATAAATTAATTCTCCAATCTAATGTTTTATCAGTAATAAAATCTTCTTCTATATTTTTAATTGACTGCAAGGCATCTTCTTTTATAAACTGTATATCCCATTCATCCTCTTCTATATTGTTATTTTTTAGAGTTTTAGTTACATACTGAATTTTTTCTTCAAATAAATTATATAAGCTATCTAAATAGCATGTTTGTTTTAAATCTAAAATAGACTTATTTTCAAACATAATTGAATAATTATTCATATTAAATTCCCCCTTGTAAACAAACCTTTCCATAAATATACCTCCAGTAGTATAATTTAAGATTTGTTACCTAAATTATACCATTTTAATATTTACATTCCAACAACAAATATTATTAATATTTTCTCATATATACTAAATTTTTATACATCTACCCTATATATTTTTATTTTTATGATTATATAAACATGTTACTTTTTTCATTAAAGTTTAATATTTTCTCATACTATACTCTTTTCTGAACAATTTTGATATCCTTTATATTTGTAATACCCTTTGTATTAATAATTAACCAGTATATAATAATCATTATCAATTTAATACATTTTTACATGTAATTATATACCTCGTTATTTTCGTATGATATATATTACATTTAATATATATTATATGAATTACAAAATAGTCTAGAAATTGTATATAAAGTGTAGGCAAAATGTAAGTAAATATCTTTAACTTGAATTATCAATTTTATTTATCTGTAAAATACTATCTTTTATCAAATCTATTTTAATTGAGATTTAAAAAAGAAGGTAACAACTAACTCCAGTCGCTACCTTCTAATCATCAATGATTAAATTTTGATACACTAAAATTTTTAACTTGAGACTTAAATAACTGTTCAATCTCACCAACTATACTCTGTATCTTATTTTCATATCTTGAATCATAATATATATTTATCTCACCTATGCTATTTATACTTATAGAATAGTCTTTTCTTTCTATTATACATATGCTTCCACAATCAGATAAATCATTCTTGTATATTGATTTTAATTGCCTTTTTATCTTTAGAAAGTCTATTGTTGGATAAAAACTCTTATCATGTATTAACATATTATTACCTTTCTATAAAATAAATAAGGTATAAAGAGTTATCTTATGCTCCTTATACCTTATAAATATCCATAACTTATTTTTAATTATCTTTTATATTTCTAATTTTAACTGTTCAACTTTATTTTGTTTCATTTTAAGTTGTACTGTAAATTCTAATACGTCTTCTTTAGACATTACTTGGGCACCTGATGAACTTAATATTTTTAATATAGTTTTAAATATTTCATCTTCTAATTTCAAGTCATATATAAAAATAGTTTTATATATATCTCTAATTTCATTAGCATTGTATGACCAGTGCTTAGCTGTGGCAATAAGTCTGCTTACTTTTTTGTTTTGAAATTCAAAAAGTTTAAAACCATAATTTCCAATTGTATAATCGTAATTTATATTTTCATTAAAACTACCTTTAATTGCTTTAGTGTTATATTTTATATCACTATCTTTCAATAATCCTTTTATATAAGATATTTGTCTTTGTTCTGTAGGTCTATTGCCTTTTTCAAAATCATATGGCATAAACATTTGCTTTGTCTCTAATATAAAATCTTTTATCGAATCTACATTTTTATAAAAAACTTTTCCAAACTTAAGCTCATTATTATACCTTTTTATATAATTTTCTAAATGTATATCCTTAAGATTTCTTTGTGCATGTGATTTCATACCATTTATAATCATTTTAAAAATGTCTATATCAATTTCATCATCAAAGGTTTTAACGCGAGTCCAGTTAGTAGTTGTTTCAAAATATACTTCTTTATATTCTATATTATGAAATAAAATCCCCACATTTATTTTTTCGTCTGCAATAAATGATGGTCTATATGTTAAAACTGAAAAAGCTACTTTCACTACACTCACCTCCTGTACAATTTATATTTTCAATGATGAATTTGCATATTTCGTCTATACTATTCAACCTATGCAACAAATAGTTCAATATGTCTTCTTTTTTAATATTATTCATCCACTCTTTAGGTATTTTATTTAAAATATTACTTATAACATTTTCATCTAATCTATCCTTAAAAATTCTAGCTTCATCTGTCAAAACCTCTAAATTAATATCTACAACACTATAAAAATTCTTATAAATAATTTCATTTTCTCTCAAAATCTCTTTTTCATTATACTTTTGCTCATTTATTTTTATCCATGCTTCTACGTTGGTCACATCCATATTAAATACATGAGAATGATCTATTATACTAAAACCATTACCTTTATTACCTTTAGTCATTCCAATCAGCATATTCCCATCATGTCTATCTTTATTGTGTATAAAGTGGTCAAAAATAATAACTTTTATTATATCTTTTTTATTATAAATTTTATTAGCATGTTTATATTCAATATCTGTAACTTCAGATACTTTATTTATTTTTTTACTATAAAACCCTATCCCTTCAACATCATCTAGACATTTCTCATATTCTAGAAGTTGTTCTATATCAGTATCATTATTTATTATACATATTCCACCATCTGGTATCGGTAATTCTAATATTTTAGCAAGTTCTAAACATACAAATTCGTTTATCAAAATTTTATGACCACATCTATTACGAAATGTTTTAATAATAACCTGCTCATTATCTATTATACCGATTAATGGTACTGTAGTACCCGTTTCGATTTCTCCTAAGATTTTACTTACTTGTTTCACCATTTTTCTCGCTCCTGGCTTATTATTGTATATTCTAACAAGTTGTTGTATAATAAATATGTCTAATAAGCTCGAATATACTTTTTTAAATAGAACCTGTTTTAGATTTGGGAGTCTTTTTTAGGTTCTATTTTATTGTACATATATTTACATTTTTTTGCAATAAAAACAGGGCTAGCGAGACTTCCTCTTTTTTATTACATTTGTTTCTCATAGAGTACTTCTACTATTTCGAAATTATAATAATCTTACCCAAAATGGTTAAACAAAAAAGATATATAATAAGAAGTACCTACTTGTAATTATATCTTTTTACAGTTACCTAATAATAGACTAATTGTACATAAAATGTATGTAAAACATACATGAATTTATAATCTATCTATTAATAAAATCTAATGCTTTATAAAGTGTATCAAACCTATCATTACCTTTTATCATAGTGTATCTTTCTTTAGTTATAGAACCTATTTTATTACATGCTCCACCACCTACAACATATAAGTTCTCAGTCTGACCTGGTACATAATCTTTTATATCACATATTAATATCTTTCCATCATTATAGCCCCAGCCGACTACTGTTGCAGGTATCTTGTCAACCTCTCCATCATAAACTATAGTGTGTTTATACATCTCTTTGACTCCCTCATTTTTTATATTTTTATTCAATACACCTTCTACAATTAACTTGGCCATACCTTCATATCCAAGTTTCTTAGCCTTCTCATAATCTTCTTTATTGTCGCAAAAGAAACTTTCAATTAATATGGCTGTAGGCTTGGAACTATTTAAAATATATAATCCTTTGTCTAATTTAGCACCTCTATTTTTGAATACTGTACCTAGTTTCTTACATATTCTAGTTGCATACTCTAGACCTTTATTACTATAATATAGCACCTCTGAACCTTTTCCTTGACCATCACTTGCATTTAAATGTAACTCTATGAGTAAGTCATATCCCCCACCATTAACTCTGGGTATTTTATATGACTTTTCTTCATTCTTAGTTTTAAACTGCTTTTCGGGGCATATTATTACGTCCACCTTATGACCTTCTTTTCTGAATGTATCTGCTAATACTGGTGCAAGAGATTTATTATATTGATACTCGTTAACTACTCCATCAGCAGAAGTACATGCACCACTTTTTAAAATACTGTGTCCTACTGTAATACATATTTTCATTATTTATTTTCCTCCTTTAACTGTTTGTAAGTTTGATTTATACCTATTGATATACCCCAACAAATTACACCTTGTAAGACTGCATCAGCATTTAATCCTAACATCCATATTGAGAAGCCTACTCCAAGTGCTAGTAATACTACTGGAATATACTTGTTATCTAACTGTTTATACTTTTTACATCCTGCTCCTATAACATAAAGAGCAGCAACTAAAATTAGTAACTGCTCTGGTATGAAACTTATTAAATTATCCATTTATTTTCCTCCTAATTAAAATATTCCTCTCTGTATTGCAAATATAAAGAATCCTACCAATGTTGTAATTATAACTCCTACAAGCCATTTAAGTACTCCTGTTAGATTCTTTATATCACTACATAAGTTTTGTATTTGTATAGCAAACTTTGCTTGCTCAATCTCGATTCTATCAATTTGTTTGCCATGCTCTTTTACCCTTGTTTCAAGTGTATTTATCTTCTCCTTCACAAGTTCTTCATTCATGAAAACCTCCTAATTTTTTGTATTAAAAAAGAACTATGCTACATAGTCCTCTCCTACAATTTCTTTATATTCTGTTAATGTTATTTTACTCTTTGAAACTGCTGTTTTAACTTGCTCTTTAGTCCAATTCCCATTTCTGTAGAAGTCTGTTATTATCTTATACCAATTCATTTATATCACCCCATTATTCATTAATTGAAAAGTTAAATCTGCTATTGTTTGTTCTGTAGAATTTACTTTATCTTCTATACTACTTTTAATATCTGTATATCTATAGAAAACTTCTTTAGTGTCTATATTTATAAATAACTTTGCCTCTTTATTCTCTACAAATTTTTTAATTGGTAATTCATCAACTAAAATACCATTTTTTAAGTTTTCCTCTGATAACAAACTTGGTTCATAGTGTATCATTCCAACATATTTTATATTTTGTTCCTCTGTGTCCATTAAATTTCCTAAATAAATCATAATGATTCTCCTTTCTCATATGAATAAACCTTTTTTGATAATACATTTCTAAAAATTCCACCATTAATAAAGAAAACTATATCATTTATTATAAACATACCAGCATTTGGGTATGTTTCAGTAAGTTTTCGGTAACTGTCAACGTGTTTAAGAGTATTTAAATTTATTTTTACAAAAGGACTACTAGAAAGTGAATATAAAGCATATATATATCCATTATATATATCAAAATTGTCATATTTAATATCATCCGAATATACGATTAAATTTAAATTTGCATCGTATTTTACTAAAGCACCTTTTTTGTTACTATCAATTTCTATGCCTCTTTCTGCATCAGATACAATAACAAAATCATTTAAAAACTTAATATTTTTTTCATACAAATATCCACCTATCCTAAAATCTTTAGCTATAGTAAAATCAAAATTTATTTTAGATAAATGACAGTCTGTAATACTACTTGTGTTTGAATGTTCTGTTGTTGCATAAATACCATTTTTGTTGCAAACAAACTTGCCTCTATTAAAATTGTAAATTTCATTTGATGATAAATTCTTAGTTAGCATTATATACATATCAGATATTCTTATTTTATGGAGTATTGAAGAAGTTTCATTTCCGTATACTCCATAAATATAATCTCCATATGCACACAATTTATAATAAGCACCTTCTATAGATTGTATCTCGCTTCCAGTCACTTTATTTATTTTATATAATTTATTATTATCAGATATAAATAAAAATTCTTGAGTAATGCAAATACATGAGAAGTTAGCATTAGCTAAAGTAATATCAAAAACTACCGTTTCATCAGTAGCATTAATTTTAATTAAATGAGTTTCTTTAATTACATAAAAATAAGGTTCTTCATATTCAAAAGTTTTGAAATTTCCACTACATCTTTCAATATATTTTATAGTTCCATTTGTAACTAAATACGCATAGCTATTTGAAAGTGTTGTTTCTCTTAAATCCAATCGACCCTCTTTTTTATCAATTTTATCTTTTATTTCTTCCCATGTATCATTTGTAGCAACTTCTACACCTTTGGAGTTCAATGCTGTTACTACATTATTTTTAGCATTAACTCCATTTTGAAAAACCTCTTTTAAAGCATCTTCTACATTATCACTTTCAAATAAATTATCTGTATCTTTTATAGTTGTTTTATCTGCTGTTGTTTCTATACTATCTACACTAGTTTTTACCTCATTTAATGCACTAACTATATTTGTTTTATCTGTTGTTTCAAGTAGTGTTGTATCTCCTATTTTTCCATTTAACTCTGACTTAGCAGTTTCTATGTTGCTTACTAGCTCCGTTTTAGTTGTATCTATTTTAGTGTCAATGGTATCTATTTTAGCCTCTAAATCTTGTAAATCTTTTAATGTAGCAAAAATTATCGTAGGGTCAATTTTAAGCTCTATATTATTAACATTAGATACAACAAAAATAGTTTTTACTTTCATGTCAATTACTGCTCCATCTTCCAATCTAGGTTTGTATGCTGACCTATATTTTGATATAGCAAGTAAATTACCTTCTGTATCTAAATAACCTATCTCTCTAACTATAAAGCCTCCAGCGCTAGCAGGTATTAGACTCTCTAAAATCAAGCAATTTGTCATGCTTTCATCAGTCTTGACATTCCCTACTTTACCTTCCCAAACTACATTTTTTAATACTGTTTGTTCCTCTGTAGGATTATACTCATTTCCTCCGCCATCTCCAAGTTGAATCTTGACAAAATCAACTTTTCCTCCTACTATACTTGCATTTGCTATCTTAGCCTTACCTATATTTGTTAATATCGTGTAATAACTTTTATCTGTAGCCAAACTACCACCTCCTATCTAATAAATTGTAATCTCTTGGTATCCAAATCCATTACCACTAATTATATTAATTTCCCCTTGAGTTTCAATATCACTAGGTGACCAAGGGTAAATTGTAATTTCATGTCCTGTTATTGTAGTTGCACCAAAATACATACCATTATCTTTACTTACTAATACCCTAGTGTAGTCTAAAGTCATGTTACAAGGTTTAACACTACTTACAAATGAATGAACTTCTTCAAACCAGTCTTGATTTCTTGCATCACTCTCAAGGTGTATATTATAAGTAGCATTATTTATAGTTAATTCATAATTACCTTCTCCAACTATACTATCTAGCCAGTTTCTTAAAAATCGTTCTGAGTAAGGTAATTTACTTATATATTTACTAAAAATCCTAAATCTTCTATCTTCTAGACTCTCATTTGATTTAGGAACTATAGACATTATTTTTTCCCATCTTTTTATACCAGTTATGGTTAAATCCTCTAAAAATTGGTCATTTAAGACATCATCTAATTTATCATGTAGTGTTTTAATTTCTTTGTTATCTGCATTAAATATCTTCTCATATTCTTCTTTGTCTTGCAGAATTTGTGGTAAGTAACTTATTAAATTTATATCTTTATCCAACTACCTCACCTCTTACTACTATTGAATCTTTATCAACACTAAAATTTGATGCAACGTCATTTATCATAGTATTTACAATGTCTAATACTCCATCAATACTAAGCAATCTAGTTTCAATTTGAGATATACGAACTATTAAGTTTTCTTCATCTTCCCAACTCATATTGAGTTCATTTAAATAGTCGTCAATTGCTTCCTCTGCTATAGCCTTTATATTCTCCCAAGCATAGCCACTCTTGTATGTTATTGTAGTACTTACATTTATAGTTGTACTCACGACTCCTGTAACAGTAACTTTATGTCCTATAGGTGCTAATCCAATACCTTCTCCTTGATTTTGTATAGGGTCAATTTCTTCTTGTACTAGATTAACTAAATCACTAGATGGTACTTTGAAGTTAGAGTTAATTATTACTAACTTAACAGTTCCTCCACCATTCCAAACAGGGTAAACTTTGACTCCTCCAACGTCCTGTATCTTGTTAACTTCATCCTTGTAATTCTGTATATTACCACCGAAACTTTGTGAGTTTAAACTATCATAGTATCTTTGTCTTAAACTGTCCTCACTCTCTTCATCTTCTCCATTTATTAGTATTTCAGTTAACTCAGCAGTTTCAAGACCACCTATATATTCAATTGGAATCAACTGGCCAA
>NZ_JACVWH010000035.1:0-11951 GCF_020658495.1 Clostridioides sp. ES-S-0048-02 | reverse complement strand
CTTTGACTAATTGTTTTCTTAAAGTATTCATAAAAAATCTCCTTTACGACATTTGATTATATTTAAATCATTGCCATAAAGAAGATTTTTATTAACCTTGAAGCACAAATTATTTTACATTACCTATTAATATTAAAAGCTATGAAACTAATAATAAAAATTATTACTTCATAGCTTTTTTTCATAGCTTTTTTGCTGAAGGTATCTTTTATTATTTTATAATAAGTTATAGTAAAATAAAATTTATGATTATAAATATAAATTTTGAGGTAGTAAATTTGAATTAATATAAAACTAAAATATATTATTTTCTATAATTTTTATACCTTTTTCGGTGATAGAGCTACCTTTTCTTCCTTTACCAGGAGTTAAATATTCATTAGATGTCAAATATTCTAGCATACTTCTTACTTCATATTCTGTGACATTATGCTCCATAAATTTCATGAGTTTTGCTCTTCCCATTGGCTTTATATATAACGATTTTAGGATAGAAACACATATATTTTTATCATATTGATTTAAATCATGAAATATAGAGGTATTTCCTAACATATGATGATTATTTAATTTTGAAGATATATTTTGTGGCAAGTCATTTATCGTAAGTTGATTAGAACCCATATAAGCCATATATTCAATACAATTTCTCAATTCTCTGATATTGCCCATCCAAGTATAAGAATTTAAAGCTTTTAATAGATTTTTATCGAGTTTAATATTTTTATATGGAAGTTCTTTTAAAAACGATTCTAAAAGAAATGGTATATCTTCTAATCTATTTCTAAGAGGAGGCAAATCTAATGTGAACATACTTATCCTGTAAAACAAATCCATTCTAAATTTATTTTCTAAAATTAATTTTTCTAGGTTTTTGTTTGTAGCAGCTAGTATTCTTACATCAATTGGAATAATATTTGTACCACCAATTTTTCTAATTTCCTTTTCTTGTAAAACTCTTAAGAGTTTTACTTGTAAATCATGTGGCATATCTCCTATCTCATCTAAAAATATGGTTCCAGTATGAGCTAATTCAAATAATCCTTTCTTTCCACCCTTTTTTGCTCCAGTAAAAGAACCATCTTCATATCCAAACAGTTCACTTTCAAGCAACTCACTTGGAAGTGAAGCACAATTTATTGCTACAAAAGGTTTATTTTTTCTAGGAGAATGGTTGTGTATTGATTGAGTAAAAGCTTCTTTACCAGTACCTGTTTCACCAGTTATTAGAATAGGGTTATCTGTAAGAGCCATTTTTTTTGCTTTTTTGATACAGTCTTTTATAACAGTGCTATTTCCAATTATATTACTGAACTTATACTTGGCTATATAACCTCTTTTAACAGAGTCACTTCTTATTTTTTGTTCTAGTATTTCTATCTTGCTTACATCTTTTAATGTAATTAAGCAACCTTCTATATTTTTATAAAGATAAAATGGTTTTTTTGATAGTATAAATTTTTTGTCTATTTCATCTATGTATATAATCATATTATCTATGTTTAGATTTTGAGTGATTTTATCCAAAAAACTCTTTGGTAAATATTCCATTAAAGAAGGTGATTTTATGAGCTTTTCATCTAATTCCAACATGCTTAGTAAAGATTTATTTACAAATGTAACCTTGTTGAATGTATTGAAAAATATTAACCCATCTCCAATTTCGTCAATAGTCATATAGAGTATAGTTTTTAATTTAGATATATTATCTAATGATGTATTTAAAAAATCATGACTAAGTATTTCCTTAGATAGCTTGTATAGTTTTTCTATAAACTTCTCGTTTTTTAGCTTTAATACTACTAGTAACGACATATATGTATCTAATGAAATTTTTCTCCAACCTAAGTCAACGATATTTTTTATGTATTTTGGTATAAATCTAGTCTGACCTGGTGTTATAGCTGTATCTAAATCATATATTTCTTCACAGTTTGGGTATGTTGGTACAAAATCGATATGATTTATTCCTATTTTATATAAATAAGTAGCCATTTCAAACGCTGAAGTTTTATTGGTAGTCATAAGTAATGATTTTGTACCTGGAGGTAGTTTCATCATTTTCTCATATCCAAGCTTTGAAAGTGCCTTTGTTCCATGGATAATTTCAATATCTTCCTTGAAATGCTTTATTAAAAAATTACTAGTTAAAGGTGATAGAGAAAGAACTACATCACCCTCTAAATTCTCTCTTATACCATCAAGTATGTTTTGAGTTTCTATACTTATTTCATCTCCAAAAAAGCTTATTAACTCTTCTTTGTAGTGGTCAGCATTTAATTTATCATATGTTATAAGGATTAATTTTTTTCTGTCCATTTTATTTCTCCTAACTAAGGTAATATTTAGTTTGCTTTTTTAAGAGCAGAACAAGTTATATTATACAACAAATAACATGATAAATTTATACATTTAGCTAAATAATAGGATTTTATAGGTTTTTATCCTATAAAATCCTATTTATAAAATTAGTTTGAAAAATTATATAGAAAAATATTTATAATATAAAGATTTTTCTACTGCATGACAATAAAAGATGTATAAATATAAGTTTAAAAAGTTAGCAATTGCAAGCAATTTATATGATGTAAAAAATTAACAATAAAAAAACAAATGAAAAAATATTATTATTAAAGTATTGGCATGGGTTTTGCTTAATGAAAAGGTGTACTAATAAAATTTATTTAAGCAGGAGGGAGAATTTATATGAGCAAGTTAGAATCAACAACAGAAAAAATAGAAGTTAAATGGTATGGGTATGTAGCATTAATATTAGGAGCATTATTCTTTTCAGGAATATTTAAAGATGCACCTGGAGCATTAAAAGTACTAGATTTTAATAATGTATTAGGAAACTTTGGTTCACTGGGGACAGTTAATGATGGTGTAGGTACATTAGCTGCAAACTTCAGAGGGGATGGAGGGACTGGTCCTCGTGATGGATGGCTATATGCATTAACTTTAATACCATCAGTTATGTTTGCACTTGGAATAGTCAGAGTTATAGACCACTTAGATGGTATGAAAGCAGCGCAAAAACTTCTTAGTCCACTATTAAAACCATTACTAGGATTACCTGGATTTGCAGGATTAACTTTAATAGCTAGTTTACAATCTACAGACGCTGCTGCATCTATGACTAAGGAACTTAAAGATGATGGGTATATAGATGAAAAGCAAAAAGCTGTTTTCTGTGCATTTCAGTTTTCTGGAGCATCTGCAATCACAAATTTCTTTGCTTCAGGAGCAGCATTGTTTCCATTTATAGGCGATGTTCCAATATTTATACCACTTGCCTTAATCTTAATTATGAAATTTGTTGGAGCAAACTTACTTAGATTATACTTAAATAAATTCGAAAAGGAGGAAGCTTAATATGAGTGATATAGCAAAAAAAGAGGTGAAAGTTAAAAAAGGAAATGTGATAGATGCATTTATTGGTGGAGCTAGAAACGGGTTTCAAATAAGCACAAATTCAATGGCTCCAAATGTTATATTTGGTTTTGCTATAATTTCTATATTCAATTTAACTGGTCTTTTGGATATAATAGGAACAATTTTCACACCTGTAATGAGCATATTTGGACTTCCAGGTGTTGCAGCAACTGCAATAATGACAATATTTATATCAATGGGAGGAGCTTCTGGGGTAATAGCTGGCTTGTTTACAGCAGGTCAAATAAATCAAGCACATGTTGCAATACTTTTACCAATGTTATTACTTTCAGGAGCTCAGATACAGTTTATGGGTAGGTTGTTAGGAACAGCCGAATTAAAAACTAAATACTATCCACATATGTTTATAATAGCAACTTTAAATGGATGTATTGCAATGCTTATAATGAATTATTTTGTAGTATAGACAACATATGGAAAAGAGTAATATAAGGTAAAAATTAAAATTTATGGAGGTATTATATTATGGAAAATAATAAAAGTTATATTGACTATGTACATAAGGTGTATGATTATTTACATACAATTCCAGAAAAAGGATTTGGAGAATACAAGACATCTACATTTATTTTAGAAGAACTTAAAAAAATGGGATTTGAAAATATAGATGAAGGTGTTGCAGGAACTGGCATTATAGTAACAATAGACTCAAAAAAAGAAGGGCCAGTATTTGCGATAAGAGCAGATATAGATGCATTAGAATTTATAATAGATGGAGAAAAGAAAATGATACATGCTTGTGGTCATGATGGTCACACTTCCATGCTTCTAACAGCTGCAAGTTTAATAAAAGAGAGGGACTTAGTAAAAAAAGGAAAACTTAAAATAATTTTTCAACCAGGTGAAGAAAAACTTTATGGAGCATTAAGAGTAATAGATTCTGGTTTATTAGATGATGTTGAAGAGATGGTAGGTATGCATTTAAGACCTGGGCAAGATTGTAGATTAGGAAAGGCCATACCTGCAATGTATCATTGTGCCAGTTGCATAATGGAATTTACTATTAAAGGTATTACTTGTCATGGTTCTAAGCCACACTTAGGTGTAAATGCAGTAGATGCTGTATGTTTAGCAGTAAATGCAATAAGAGTAAATCCAGCTGTTCCAAATTCTATTAAAGTTACAAATATATCAGTTAAAGGTGAAACATATAATAATATACCAGATGAAGCTTTTATGGCTTTAGATATAAGAGCAGAGAGTAATGAAATAATAGAAGAATTAAAAGAAAAAGCTATTCATGCTATAAAAACCGCTGCAAGTTCTATAAACGCAGAGGCTATATTGCTTTCGAAAGATGGAGTTCCAGCAGCAGAGTTTGATGAAGGTCTTGTAAGTTTAGCTGAAGAGACTATTAAAGATGTACTTGGTGAAGATGCATCTATAGGTGTATTTAAAAACTCTGGTGGGGAAGATTTTCACTATTATACTCAAAAACTAAAATGTAAGACTACATATATTGGACTAGGTGCTGATGCTACACCAGGATTCCACAATCCTAATGTGACGTTTGATACTAAGGCTTTAGAATATGGAGTTGATATCTGGTGCAGACTAGTTGAAAAGAGATTAGGATAAGATTTTAAATTAATTGATTTATATTTAAAATTTTTTAAACTTATGAAAAGAGGTTTTTTATGTTAGTTGTAATATTATTGACGTAAATAGTCTCTTTTTATTTTGTTGTAATGAAGTTGTTTTTACAATATCGAAAAAATCTATTGTAGGAAAAATAGGTATATTTTAAATCTATTAAACCAAAAAGTATTATTATTATAGTGTGTAGAGTGGTAAAATGTCCTTAGATTACAAGTAGTGACAAATTTAATATTTATAGAATTTATATTTTTAGGAGGCTTAAATGAGTAAATATAATTTTGATAGAGTTGTAGACAGAGTAGGAACAGACTGTGTAAAGTGGGATTTCAGAACTAATTGTTCACCAAAAGCACAAAAAGATGGTTTACCTTTTTGGATTGCAGATATGGATTTTGAATGTGCAGAACCAATAATAGAAGCATTACATAAAAAAATCGACCATAAAATATTTGGGTATAGTTCTAATAATAGTGACGAATACTTTGATGCAGTTTGTGGATGGTATAAAAGAAGATTTAACTGGGAAGTAAATAGAGAAGATATTGTTTTTAGCCCTGGAGTTGTACCTGCTGTAGCTATTTTAGTAAGAATATTAACAAACTCTGGAGAAGGAGTAATAATTCAAAAACCAGTATATTATCCATTTGAAGCAAAGATAAAAAGCAATAATAGGGAAGTTATAAATAATTCTCTAATATATGAAAATGGAACTTATAGAATGGATTACACTGATTTAGAAGAAAAAGCTAAGTGTGGCAATAATAAAGTACTTATTCTTTGTAGCCCTCACAATCCTGTTGGTAGAGTATGGAGAGAAGAAGAATTAAAAAAAGTCGTAGAAATATGCAAAAAATATGACTTGTGGATAATAGCAGATGAAATACACTCTGACTTAATTCGAAAAGGATTTAAACATATTCCTTTACAATCATTATGCCCAGAATATAAAGAGAAAATAGTCACATGTATAGCTCCAAGTAAGACATTCAATTTAGCTGGAATGCAATTATCCAATATAATAGTGAATAATAAAGAGTTAAAGAAGAAGTATCAATATGAAGTTACAGCTGTTGGAGTTGGTACTTCACCAAATCCTTTTGCTATTGTAGCCACTATAGCAGCATATAATGAAAGTGAAGACTGGCTTGATGAATTAAATGAATATCTAGATAATAATATAAAATTTATTGATGAGTACTTAAAAGAATACTTACCAAAAGTTAAACTTGTTTACCCAGAAGGGACATATCTAGCTTGGCTAGACCTTACTGCTTATGGATTAAATGAAGTAGAACTTGAAGATTTAATGTTTAAAAAAGCCAATGTATTATTTGATGAAGGTTATATATTTGGAAAAGAAGGTATTGGGTTTGAAAGAATAAATGTAGCATGCCCACAATCTCTATTAAAAGAATGTATGGATAGATTAAAAACTACATTTGAAAACTTATAAAACATGGGGAAAAATGTATAAAGTATATAAAAAATAAAAAATAATAAACTTGACAAAATTTAACTAATCACTTATCATACTATTATGAATAAATAGAAAACACAAAAGTTAACTTTTATTAAAGTAAAAATAAAACTTTAAAGACGTTGAAAGGAAGAGTAGGTATAGAATGTAATTAAAGCGAGTTGGTGATGGTGTGAGACCAATATGAAGTCTATAGTGAAGAACATCCTGGAGTTGCTAACTGAAATTTTAAAAGAGTAGGCTTAGTCGGAACCAAACCGTTATCATATTGGGATGTATCGAGTAATATCTGTACATTATGAGCTGGGTTTGAATCTATTTCAAACTAATCAGGGTGGTACCGCGGAAAAGCAACCTTTCGTCCCTTTTTATAGGGATGAGAGGTTTTTTTAATGGAAAAATATATAGAATATAGGGAGTGAATAGTATGAGTACAATAATACCAAAAGATTATAAAAGCAGTCTAAATGTAATTGATACACAAGTAGCCATAAAAAAATTAAAAGATTTCTTTGAAATGAGATTGAGTAATGAGTTAAATCTAATAAGAGTTTCTTCACCACTATTTGTATTGCCTGAAACAGGTGCAAATGATAATTTAAATGGAGAAAAAGCAGTAAGCTTTGATATACCATTTATGGATAAAAATGCAGAAATTGTTCAATCACTTGCAAAATGGAAGAGATTAGCTCTTAAAAAATATGGTTTTGCAGTTGGAAGTGGTTTATATACAGATATGAATGCAATAAGAAAAAATGAAGAACTGGACAATATACATTCTTTATATGTAGACCAATGGGACTGGGAATTAGTTATAGAAAAAAGTAGCAGAAATGAAAAAACTTTAGAAGACGTTGTAAAAAGATTATATGGAGTATTTAAAGATACTGAAATATTTGTGTGTAGTATGTATGAAGGTATAAAAGAAATTTTACCAGAAGAAATAACATTTATAACATCACAGGAATTAGAAGATATGTATCCAGAGTTATCGCCAAAAGATAGAGAAGATAAAATTGTAAAAGATAAAAAAGCTGTATTTATAACACAAATAGGAAAGACATTAGTATCAGGAGAAAAACATGATGGAAGAAGCCCTGATTATGATGATTGGGAATTAAATGGAGATATACTATTTTATAACCCTGTTCTAGATTCTGCATTAGAATTATCATCAATGGGAATTAGAGTTGATGAAGAATCACTAGATAGACAGTTAAAGCTTGCTGGATGTGAAGATAGAAAAGAATTTGATTATCATAAAATGCTTTTAAATGGTGAGCTTCCATATACAATTGGTGGAGGAATTGGTCAATCAAGAATCTGTATGTATTTCTTGCAAAAGGCACATATAGGGGAAGTACAAGTTGGAGTATGGCCACAAGATATGATTGAAAATTTTAGAAACGCAGGAATTGAATTGTTATAATTAAAAATAAATTAATATTATTGTAAAAATTATAAACAATTTAAAATACTTAAGTTATTATATAACTGTCCATATGTAATCAATACAATTTAAGTATAAACTAATTAATAAAATTTATATCTAAAATATTCATCAAATTAATTATATCGGTTATAATGTAGAGTAACCTATGATTATAAGAGGTGATAAATATGGAACTTTTAAAAAGAGTTATTGATATAATTTTAGATACTTTAAAAAAAATTTTAGTAAGATTTAAAAATGCTAAGTTTGGATTACTTTTTATATTTGATTTACTTAAACTACCAGATTTTATGACAGATAAAAGAATAAATATAATTGATAAGGTCAAAGTAGTTTCTGTATTAGTTTTTACTGTATCCTACTTTGTATCTGGTATTGATATAATACCTGAAATGCTCGCTGGAGCATTTGGATTTATAGATGATGCTATAGTATTAATTTGGAGTATAGGTATTGTGAATGAAGAAATTAATAAGTACAGAATCATTGCAAAACAGGATAAACATTCAAATATAATTGAAAATGTAGAATTTTCTATAAAAGATGAAGAAGAATAACATTTTATAAGTGTTATGCTTAGATATTATACAATATTAAGTGCTGCTAGATAGTAGTAAAATACTGCTTTTTACTACTGTCTAGTAATAAATAGTTGACTGACATCTAACTGACAAATAAAAAAATATATGATTAACTGACATCTTACTGACATAGAACTGACGATTATTTAAATAAGATTTTACTTAAATTATCAGAAGCTTCTTTGTCCATTTCTTCTAAAACATGAGAGTATTTATTCATAGTTATTTTTATATCTGTATGACCTAATCGTTCTGAAATAGTTTTTATGTTAGTGCCAGATAATAACATCAAAGTTGCATTTGTATGTCTAAGTTCATGCAATTTTATATACCTAAGATTGTTGTTCTCTAATAATCTTTTAAAAGGTTTAAAAAACATTTGTTGTGTCCAAGGTTTAAATTTTGAATTTAGACATACTAAATCTAATTCATTTTTTAGTATCCCTTGTAATTTTAATTTACTTTGTCTTAACTTTTCATCTTTTAACAAAATTATTAACTCAGTTGGTGCTGTCAATCTTCTTTTAGATTTATCTGTTTTAGGTGATTTAAAAGTTACTTTTCCATCAACATGAATCATTGTTTGTTTTACATTTATAATACTTTTATTAAGTTCAACATCACACCATCTAATTCCTACAGCTTCACCGAAGCGTAGACCAAGTCCTAACATTAAATAGATAGGTATAGCTAAATCAGTATCAAGACACCTTTCTAACAGTATCTGAGCCTCCTCTTTGGTATAAAAATTAGTTGTAGATGCATTTTCTTTATTTGGAGTTATTACAAACTTAGAAACATCTTCTTGTATTTCTCTAAGTCGATAAGCTTCATGCAATAAAGCATTTAAAAAACTAATCGAATTTTTTGCGGAATTCAAAGAATATTTTTTATATATTTTATTGACATATGTTTGTAAAAGGTTTGGACTAATATCAATTAATTTTATATCTTCAAAAAAAGGTTGGATGTGATTTCTAATTATACTTTTTCTGTTTCTTAAAGTATATGGAGAAAAGTCATCCTTTTTTTCCTCTATGTATCTATAGCATCTGTCTACAAGCGTTACAGTGTTTGGAGCAACAAACTTATTATTGTTTATAGTAGATTTTATTTCAATTAAATGTTTTTCAGCATCCTTTTTCTTTTCATAACTTCCATAACTTTTTTGTTTCTTTTTCCCAGTTTCTTCTTCTACATACTCCACATATACATGAAATTTTTCATTTCTTTTTCTTATAAAAGCTGATTTGATGTTCATATGTACACTCCCTTTATAAGTTTTATAAAATTTATATAAAAGAGCAGTTAGACTGCTCTAATTATATCTAATGAATATTAAGATGGTTTTTTAAAGCTTCTTGAAGTATCTGAGAAAAATTAACCTTATTTCTTTCAGCTTCTCTATTAAGCCATTGTGGTATAGTAAGAGTTTTTTTAACAGAATAATTCTCTATAGCTTTTCTGTGAATAGGCATATATATCTCTATTAAAGTTGGTATTTGATTTTTCTCTAAGTTTAATTTATCTATAGTCGTTGGATTCGGTATTATGTCATTATCTTCTTCCATGCCATACAGATGTAGCCCTAATGCTTCTTTTGCCATTTTTAAAGCTTCTTCTGTTGTATCTCCACATGTAAGGCAACCTGGTAAATCAGGAAATTCTACAGAGATACCATCCTCATCATAGCTTAGTATGGCAGGATATACATATATATCTTTTTTCATTATATCAACTCCTTAAAGTTTTTGTAAGGAGAGAGGGATTAACTAATATTAATCCCTGCTTGTTTAAAAATACTTTTCACAGTTCGAAGTGGCAAATCCTTTTTTGGATGAGGTACTGTGACCTTACCTTTTTTAACAGGATGTTTGAATTGGTGATGGTCACCAACACAATTTACTTCATACCAACCATCTGAACTAAGTATTTTTAAAATTTCTCTCGAAGAATAAGATTTCATACTCCCTCCTTACAGCTATATTGTAACACGTATTTATATACGTGTCAATTACAAAACAATAAATATTTTAAAGAAGGAAAAGAAAATTTAATGTAGAATTATTAAGATGTATAGTATTTCATATATAAAAGGGGGAGATATTGTGAAATTAAAGAAATTATTATCACTAGGGTTAGCCATGTCAATGTTTGCTGCGGGTCCTATATCAGCTAATGCACTTGATACAATTTATACTATTCAAGGAAAAGATAAATACGAAACGGCTGCTCTTATAGCTGATGAACAAAGTTATACTACTGTAATACTTATAAATGCAGATAGCACAATGGCTGATGGATTAAGTGCAAGTGGGCTTGCAGGGGCTACAAATGCACCAATTCTTTTAACTAAAAAGAATGATATGCCAAATGTAACTCTTGAAAGAGTAGAGAAGGCTAATAAAGTGTATATAATTGGTGGAGAAAGTTCTATTGATAAGGCAACAGAAACTTTTCTAAAAGATAAAGGAATAGAAACTAAAAGGCTTCAAGGTAGTGATAGAATTAAGACGAGTTATAATGTAGCAAAAGAAATAAATTCTATTAATAAAGTAAATAAGGTTATATTGACTAATGCTTTTAAAGGTGAACCTGATGCGATGAGTGTTGCATGTGTAGCTGTTAGAGACAAAGCACCTATAGTATTGACCGATGGGAAAAGTGTGCCATTTAATACTACTGGAATAGAAAGTTATGCAATAGGTGGTACCTCATCAATAAGTGATAGTTTAGTAACTAGCACTAATTCAACTAGATTGGGTGGTACGGACAGATATGATACTAATAAAAAGATAATAAATAAGTTCTATAGTGGTGTAAAAGAATTTTATATATCAAGTGGAACAGATTTAGTATATGCACTTGTTGGTTCTACTATTGCTAAATATACACCTACAGTATTAGTTGGTGATAATAGTAATAAAACTATACTAAAAGGTGCAGAAGAGTTAACTATCATAGGAGATTTGTCAATAGATGTAATAGACCAAGTTGTTAACATGGTATATCATGATATTATTGAAAAAGATTATTTTTCAGATGAAAAACATATAGATAAGATAGAGCAAAGCATTATAAATGATATAATAAATAGTTTTGGACCAATTAGTGAAGATGATATTGTTAGCAATTCAAATAACGATTCTAATACAAATGGTAATTTACCTGGTGATGTAGATGGAATAAATTAAACATAAATATTTATTATAAGGAGCTAAGGGTAATGTAAAATAATTTAGCTCCTTCGTTCTTTCTGGTAATGTAAAATAATTTGTGCTTCAAGGTTAATAAAAATCTTCTTTATGGCAATGATTTAAATATAATCAAATGTCGTAAAGGAGATTTTTTATGAATACTTTAAGAAAACAATTAGTCAAAGAAA
>NZ_JACVWH010000034.1:0-13052 GCF_020658495.1 Clostridioides sp. ES-S-0048-02 | reverse complement strand
ATTGCCAGTTAATACAGGCAAAGAAAAATCTTTTACTATAACAATAGATTAAATATTTGCTAGTATTAAAATATATTCAAAATTATAGGGAGGAATTATGTTAAAAAAATTAAAAAAAATATTGCTAATTACTTGTTGTTTCCTTATGATGGGTAGCACAGTTTTTGCAGAAACACAAAATAGTGAAGGAAAAAGCTTTACTATATCTGGTTATACATTTATGTATGAAAATGCACCACAAGAAATAAAAGATAAATATGAGGAAAATTGTTTGGATATAGGCGTAGAGCCACAACCTAATGATGAAATTTTTATTACACCTAGTGAATTAAAAACTTATAGCAACATAGACTTGTATTCAGCTAGAGCAAGTTCATTTACAGTAACTTATCATTATTCATATTATAAGGTTACTGGAGATAAAAACTATACTGTTAACACTTCTACGATTGTAAAATACGGAAATTCAGGAAATCCTGTTCATTTAGTACAATTGTTATTAAAAAAAGTTGGATATTCTTTAGAAGCAGACAGTCAATTTGGAAGCACTACACTTAGTAAAGTTAAAAGCTTTCAAAGCAGTTATGGCTTAACTGCTGATGGAATTGTTGGTAGTGCAACATGGCAAAAATTTGCCTCTGCTACAAACCTTGATTAGAATTTTTATATATGGCTATGTTTTAAAACAATGTTGATAATAAGACTATTTTAACAGCAAAAAAGTAGGGTCATGCTGATATGTCCTACTTTTTTTCGTATAATATTAAAATTATGAATCTTATATTTTATTAAGGAAAACTCCATTTTTATTTATTGAGCAATCCCTTATTAAGTTAACCTTGTTTATAATAATGAAATTTAAATAGAATAGATATACAAAATAATATATGTTTTTAAACATTAGTTACTTTATTTTTTATCTTTCATATAAGAAACCAATGCGGTTATAAATGATACTGCAAATATTAGAAATAATCCTATATTTAAAGCATTAAACGAACTTTTACCATTAGTTGCAAATACATAAAAAGATATTAAAATTGCTATTCCACTTAATATCAATTTTAATTTACTTGAAATCATATATCCCACTCCCTTTTATTTGTATTTAATTCATGTCTCAATTATAGTCTAACTCACTAAAAAAAATACACTATGTATATCTAATATAACTATAAAAAATACTATCCATTACATAGCAATTGTGTCCTATTTTCATTATAGCATTATTTCAAATTAAGAACTCCAGAGTTTATGTAATTGGTAATATATTGGTAAAATATGCTATAATAAAAACAAGACGCAATTGTTATATATTACGAAGTAAAAGAGTATCAATATAGGATGCTCTTTTTTAGTATTAAATTATATAATTTATTTAAAATATAGTCATAACTCAATAAAATAGTTGTATTTTTTTAAGAAGCTTAATATAATATAAATATAGATATTTAACTAATTAGTTAAATATCTATAAAAAGATTGAAAGGAGTTATTATATGAGTAAGGCATTTAAAGCTTTAAGTGATAAAACAAGAAGAGAAATATTAAAGTTGCTTAACAATAGAGATATGAGTGCTGGTGAAATAGCCGAACATTTTGATATGTCAAAACCGTCAATATCAAAGCATTTAGATATTTTAAGGGAAGCAGAACTTGTGAGCTCTGAGAAGAAAGGTCAATTTATAATTTATTCTATTAATACTTCTGTAATTCAAGAAGTTCTTGGTAACTTCTTGGAAATATTCAAAAAATAAAGAGAGGAAAATATTATGAAAAAAAATGATTTAACAAGAATTATATTATTAATTACATCACTCTTAATGCTTGTAATAGGATTTGTGATGTCAAAAGCAAATATAGAGATATTAATATTAGGTATTTTAGCTATTATCTCTTTAGTAGTATTAGATAGACAAGCAAGTGATATAGTAAAGCTATCGAAAAATAATCCTAAAGTTAAAACTTTTAGATTTTTAAATATGTTTACATTACTTATCGTTGTACTTTGTTTTATACTTGCTTCATCATCATCTGATAATCAAATATCTATTACAGAAGATAACAAAATATTAATTATTGGTTTAATGTCAGCTTTTATGATGATTTTCGGAAATGCATCACCTAAGATACCTTTTAATAGGTATTTGGGATTAAGATTACCTTGGACGATAAGAGATGAAGAAACTTGGAAAATTGCACATAGATTGGTAGGGTATTTATCTTTTCCGATTGCAATAGTAATGTTTATTATGTCATTTTTCTTTGATGGAAATATAGTAGGTATTGTTGGAATTTTAACTTGGGTTATAATACCAAGCATACACTCTTATATATTTTATTATAAGAGATTAAAAGGTTTGAATTAATAAACCGATATTCTAAATAAATTTTAAACTATATATTATAGTTACTGAACAATTTTAATATAATGTGAACAAAAAGTAGAGGTATGTCAGTCGATATCCCCCTACTTTTTTTGTTATTCAAAATGATTCTAATATCAACACTGTATTAAAACATAGCCTTATATATAAATAGTTCAACAAAAGACATGATAAGTTTATTATCATGTCTTTTTATAATTCGTAGCCTAATTTTTTATAATAAAACTTTATAAAATTGAGTATGATAAAGCGAGTATTTTAATTAAATATTTTTCCAGTTAAGAATATATATTTAAGGTTCTGTGCGACTCTCGAGTATGATTATATAAATATAAACTTAGTGTTAAAGTTATTGTTTTCTCAGTAGTTTAGTATTATTATATAGTAAATAGTTTAGTTCATTTAGGATATAATATATTAAACAATAATGTCTTCTTAGACTATTTTTTTAAACGCTAGCGTCTATTTTGTGATATAATAAAAGCAAGGAAATAATGAGTTACTTTATACAAGAGTAGCTATTTCCATCAAAATTGATTTAAAGAACTATTTTTTTAAACCACTCTTATTGGCGTTTGAGTGGTTTTTTATTTTATCATACATGAAAGCTGATATAACACCAGCTAGTATACTCAATAAAAAATTTATCACCATACTGTTCCACCTCCTTCCGTTATGGAATTTGGCGTTTAAATATGGAAATAGCCACTCTTACACTTTTCAACCATTATTTTCCTTGCATTAATATTATAGCACATATCGCAACAATTAAAATCAATGTTTTAATCACATTAAGGACAAGTCTACAATCATCATATAACGCGTTTAATTGCCTGTTAAATAAGTTTTTATTCTTTTGTAAGGTAATTATCCTTATCTGTTTAGAATTGATTTTAGGAGCCAATTTTTTGGTTTTAAGTTTTTACTTTTAAGTTAAATTTTTTCTTAATTTATTGGTTTTTAATTACGACAATTTTAAATTTTGTCATTTATCTATATAGTATATCCCTATTAATAGTAATAAACCTATAAATAGTATTTAATAGTATTTAATAATAGTATTTAGACCTAGCTGAAATTATTGTAAATACTACCTTTTGATAATTTAAATGCGACACTTTGATAATTTAAATGCGACACTTTGATAATCTAATACGACACTTTGATAATCTAATACGACACTTTGATAATCTAATACGACACTTTGATAATTAAATGCGATATAATTTATAATTGACGTATTATTAATAATTAAGCTATAATTATCAAAAATAGATACTTTAGGAGAACTAATTTATGAGAAACATTAAAGAGCAAAAAACTAATGTTTTAATGAAGTCTAATAAGTTTATAATGGCAAAATATGATTTACAAACTATAGAAAATAGATTATTTGTTAGATTATTATATGAATTTCAAAAAAATAAAAATTTAGAAATAACAATATCTATTGAAGAAATTAAGGAACTTATGAAAAGTCCTAATTATACAACATCCCAAGCTATAAGTAAAATATTTACTAAATTGAGAACAGGAACTATTTATATTAGGAGTGGTAAAAATTGGGGAGAATGTAGTTTTATATATTATTGGCTATATAACGAAGATGAAAGAACTTTTACTGTAAGGACATCTAATGAATTACTGGATTTAATAGAAAACTATATCCAAGTTGGTTATACTCCAATAAACCTACAAATATTTTTTAGTTTAAGGAATTCATATGCTCAACGTTTTTATGATTTGCTTAGATTATGGACAATGACAAAAGGTGCAATTACATACAAAATAGATGTTTTAAAAGAATTGTTAATGCTAGAAAATAAATATGATAAATATAACGATTTTAAAAGACGAGTCATTATTCCAGCAATAGAGGAACTCATTTCAACAAATTATTTTAATATTGAATTTATTGAAAATAAGAAGGGTAGAAAAGTAGAGTCAATAACTTTTCTTGTAAAAGATTTTGATGATAGGAAGTATTTTTCTAAAAGAGAGAATATAGTTTCTTCAGATACTAAACAAAATAAAACTAATAAAAAAATTAGTGAGATGCCTAGACAGAAAACTAAATTTCATAATTTCAATGAAACATTTACTAAGTATACTACTGATGAATTAGATGACATAATTGCTAAAAGTCAAAAGGAAAAGTTTAAATGATTTTATTTTTGAATTGCCAAAAACAATAAGAAGTTTATGCCCCAAAACATAAATAAAACTAAGCAAAGCCTAATAAATTTATGGGGGCATAAAAATCTAATAGTAACATTTTTAAACCACAAAAAAATTCTTAAATTTTTAATATTTTTGAGATGTACTTATTAGTGTTTTAGATTCATTTCCGGCTGTAATGATTGCAACACCTCTATATGTATGACCCTTTGTAGCAGAGTATGAATTTGTAACAGAACAAGTTTTGCCTCCAGTTTTCTTTGCAGATGTCTTTAAATCTACCCAACGCCCAGATTTTAATTCTTGTAATTTTGTTATAACAGATGTCTTAGTTACTCCAGATTTTCCAACAACAGAAGCACTTATATTAATCTTTCCATTAGAGAATGATATATTGCATCTTCCATTTAATATATTCACTGAAAAGGGTATTACCTCTTCTTGCACATCTTCCATAAAAATAATATCAGATGAATTAAATTCGTCAGCAAAACTAACAACATTTACTGAAATCATCATAATTAACACACATACAAATATTGATATTACGTTTTTTATTTTCATTAAAAAACCTCCTTGTAAAATTTTATATATTCAACATAACAAACAAAGGACGTTTTTTTAGACAAATTTTTACTCAATATTTTTTGCAACTTTAATAAACTCTGATTTATCTTTTCTAGTTATTTTTTTTGTAGGTAATTCTTTAGATAACATATAGATATTATTTTTATCATGCCATAATAATTGCTGAGTATTTTCTTTTTCAACATACTGTGCATAATGATTATTAAATTTTATATTTTCAACAAACGCATCCTCTGTGTCTAATACTACAACATCTCTAGAGTATGGCATCATTTGATAAATTATGTAATTATCTGATTTATCTTTGTATGATATTGATAGATAATTTTTTTCTTCAATTCTTTCAACTTCTTTATATCCAGTAGAAATATACTTAGGTTCTATATATTTGAATGATACATTTGATTTATGAGGGTTTATAAAATTATAATCTGTAAATTCTTTGTATACCTTCTTCATTATTCTCATTAAGCTTTCAGGAAAAGCTTCTGTTTTTATAGTAGTTATAGTGACTATACTTGATAAAATTATTATAAAAATAATAGCAATTCTTTTAAAATTTTTATAATAGTTCTTTTTTACTTTTTTTTCATTTTCTTTTATAAGTTTATCCATTTTGCTTTCAAATTCTATAGAAAAGTCATGGTCAATATCTTCATCACAAGGTAATTCATACAACATTTTTTCTTCTATTTTTGGAAGCTGTTCATATAATAATTTTTCTATATCTAATTTATCTTCATTCATTTGACAACGCCTCCATTTCAATTAAAATTTTTTTTAATTTTTCTAATGCTCTTTTATTTTTCTTATACAAATTAACCTCTTTTATATTCAATATCTTAGAAATCTCTTTAGTAGAAAAACCATGGCTATACTTTAATAGGATTACTTGCAAATCTGTTTCAGATAGTTTCTTTAAAGCATCTCCTAAGTGGCTGTAATTGCCTAATTTTTCAATCGATAAATCTAAAGAATTAAATTTATAACTCTCATCATTAATATCATTTATTTCCTCTCTCTTTCTCTTATTATATATATTTATTGAAATTCTCTTTACTATAATAACAACGAATCCTTTAGTTTTTGGACTGTTTACATCATTTATTTTATCGAGATTATCAATTATTTTTAGAAATGCATTGTGAACAGCATCTTCTGATAATGCTTCATCTTTCAAAATTTGATTAGCAACATAAAACATTAGTTTCTTGTATTTAATATATATATCTTCAAATTTATTCCTTTCTTCTTCTGAATTTATAATAGTCAAATATAACAACATAAGTTAATCTCCCTCACAACATATATTCTTTATAAATAAAATTATATAGAATTTAAAGAATTGTAGATATATATGTCTAAAAATAATTTTTATATTTGTTATATCTTTAAATAAAATAAATTGGAGGATATTTATTATGAAAAAATTAAAATCGAAAGCAATAATATCAATACTATCGCTATTATTGATATTAAGTTACACAATGCCGACTTATGCAAGTACATATTCTTTTGAACAAAATAAGAAAGAGTTAAATGAAGTACTTGAAGAAGTTTATAAAGAAAGAAGCTTAGGAACAGTTTCTAAAGAAAAAATAGATAAATTAGAAGAAATTCTTAGCAGGTTTAATGTATCTCCTGATGAAATAAATGCTACAGGAGAAATGCAAACATTTGGATTTAACCAGTGGACAGACTTAGGAAAAGGTTGGAAAATGACAGTACATAGACCTCATGGAAGTGATGCAACTAAATACCATACACACGTTAAAAAAGGAGGAGTAGAAGCTAAAGAAGCACTTGATGGAACTTCAACTCATGGAAAAGGAAATACTATGAATAACAAAGGTGTTCCTAAAGATATTCAAAACAAAGTAAGAAATCATAAAGATGTTAAGAAAGCTAGAGATGAAGAAGCAAAAGCTAAACAAGCTAAGCGCAAAATGAATTCACAAGGATTAAAATTAAAAATTCGTAATGATTTAATTATCGCAATAAGTATATTTGTTTCAATTGTTGGAGTAACTTTATTTGCACTTACAGAATATGCTTCATGGTTAGCTGTATTATTAATATTATAAAAGGAGATATAGTTAATGGAAAAACCAAATATATATTTAGTTGGAGAATTTAGAATGAAAGACTTCGAAATTTTCAAGCTTATGCAAACAGAGGATTGTTTAAATGAATCATTAGGCTTTTATGTAATCGAAGATTGCAAAAGAAAGGCAGAACTAAAAGATTATCCATACTTAATTGATGTTTATAAAGATAATCCTAATGAATTTGATGCTGGGATAAATTTAATCAAAGTTCATTTTATCTCAGAAAAAGATTTTGATATTGAAGAAAAAGAAGTACTCGAACACGTTGGAGTAAGCTTAGTAGAATTTAAAAATAATACTAGTACTTTATTCTATATACATAAAAACAAAGACATCAAAAGATTTTTAAACATGTATGATGAAAATCCATTTAAATTATATAATGAATTGTTACAAGTTACAGAATTAAAGCCTAATGTCTTAAATTTTAAAATTAACTCTTTAAGTAATCTATATCAAGAGTAAATATAAATTTAAATAATTACAGAAGGAAATGATTAAAAATGGAAGATAAAAATATGTATTTAAAAGTTAATTTAATATTAATAGTATTAGGTTTTATAATATTACTTTTTAATAATGACTTAGCATTATCATTGAAAGTAAGATACTTAGCTGATAAAGGCTTTGGAGACATAATTGAAAATCAAATATTTAAAAACTATTCTTATATGTTTTTAATAATAGGCGGAATATTATTTTCCAAGGGAGTTCATAATTTAACTAAACCTGATATAATCAAATTAATTTTAAATAAAAAATAATAATACATCAAACATGTGTAATATCTGCCAGTGTTTCTGATAGATAAAGAAATATAAAAAGACATAATGATTATTATGTCTTTTTTAAATTAATTGATTCCCCAAAGAATCAAAAAAATTAATAGTTATTGATAAGTGATTTTTCTTCTTTAATAAATCATCTTTAAATATAAACTTCATTTTTAGACATTCTAAGAAAGAATTTCAATTACTTTTTTACATTTCTATTTCCTAAAAAAGATTCCTTTAAAACAATATATATAACTATGTCAAAATAATTAAAAATATAAAATTAAATAAATCAACGCACTTGACTAAACTGCCTAGATAGAGGCTAAAATTGGACATAGTTACCCTACAAACAAGTGTAGGATAACTTTCCTTGCCCAGTATATCGGCATTTTATAGGACTAGTACAGTTATAACATCTATTCTTTTGCAACTTAATGCTCTCTATCGTTTCCCCCAATAGTAAGATATATAGATGCTCCACAAAGAAACTCCCCCCTCGCTTTTATTTATTGTAGTATCGAGTCACTACTTTCTGCCCGTCCATATAGTACTAGATATATGTATATGCAGTTGGCTATCCCAAACGTTTTGTCGGCTACCCCTGTGCTTTGTCAAGCCTACGGTTTGCACTTGGTCAAACGTCCTTCCACTATAAAACCATTTAAAAAAAGCCTTGTCCAACTATCTTGAACAAAGCTTGTAATTTCTATCTTTTATCGTTATCATCTTGATTTTTTTTCTTTCATCTCTTATAATTTATGTATATCTAAGAAGATAACAGCTATATTTTATATACTCTATGTTCTGTCAAAACATTTAGTATTTTAAACTATAGTTAAAAGATTACTGTTACTTAACTATGTCGGTAGTTGGTATTAACTCGTTAGAAGGTCTGTCAAACCTAATACGAGCAGTAGTCTTTTTTTGTATTCAATTTTTTAATATAAATTAATTATAATTCTACTTATTAAATTTTACTAGCAAAATTTTCCGTATTTATATATTTTTTTTAATATTTTTATTTTCTATACCTCTCAATAAATTCCTTTAATGCTTGTCCCATTAAGTCATGCTTATCATAGGGTTTATTTTCTTCAACTAAAATATTAAATTCATCCCATATTTTTTCATTAATTCTAATAGTAGTTCTTTTAATTGGCGCTTCAGGTAAATCTATATTTATTCCTTCTCTTAATTCAATAACTTCTGAATTTGATTTACCAGTTTTATTGATTTTAAACCACTCTATCATTTCTTTTAAAGTTTCTGATTCTTGTGATATATAGAGCATATTTTCTTTTAATTTTGGAGTTGATATTACACCTGTATTACTTATATCATCTTGATTACCAATTGAAGATTTTTCTTTATTTTCAACTGTATTACTTCGGGGATTACATGTATATTCTAAAAGTACGAATTTATTTTCCTTTCTTCTGTATCCCTTGCTATTTAAATATTTTCTTATCGTACTTTCATTAATCTCTAATTTATCTGAAACCTTTTTAAGACTTTTATATTCAATCAATTTTTCATTTACATACCCTACAATGTCACTAATATCGCATTTTTTTAAATCATTCCAATTCATAATATTTCACCTCTTAAATATATCTGAATACATATGTATTACAGTTATATTCTTATTCTATCTATGAACATCCTTTAAATCAAATAATTTATTATCTAGTAATTTAATTGGACTCTCTAATTTTTTAACATCATATCTAGTCGGAATGATTGCAGGAGCTATATTTAACAACTCTAACATCTTAAAATATTTCTTCAATTCTTCTTTAGAATACTTTTTCTTTTTTGCATATCTCAATTCTAAGTATTGTAGTAACTTCTTCTTACTATTTCTTTTTAATTTGTTTGTTTTGGTAATTATATCTTTAGCTTCATAGTAGTTATAAAAGTCTAGTCTAGTATTACATATAAACCTTTTGTACTTTGTTAGAACTATATCTCTACATAAGTATATATCCTCAAAGTAGGCTTTAAATGTACGACTATACTTTCTTATTTCATAGTTTGCACATTTTATCTCAAGTCTTAAAACATTCTTTGCTAGTTCTAAATCATTGTCTGTTATATTTATCTTATTACCCTGTAATTCCTCAGCTTTCTTTTTCAGATTACAAAGTTGATTATACTTATTATAAAAGTTTATAGCATAAGTCTTATTTATATTATTATCATAGTTGTACTTGGATTTTAAATATACACTTGTATTGGTAGGTAAGTTATTTTCATGCGTATAACTTATATATCTATTGTCTTGTCTATCCTCAACTATTTTATTAAACAATTCTATATATAAACTTGCATTTACATTAAATATATTAAAATTAATTTCTACAGTAGCAACATTAAAATCTAGTATATCTATATCGCAATTAAACAGCTCTCTAAGCTTACTGTTAACCTTGTACCTTATTTCTTCCTTTTGTATATAGACATCATCTAAATTATAAACGTGATTTGCATTTCTAAGTAACATTATTAATCTACCTTGTACAATCAGCTTCTTTGATTTTACAACATATAAAAACTTAACTCCATTCATCATATACATGTATAAAGATATATTTTCTATTACCTCACCAGTTAATATATCTATTTCTTTGTCATAATATTTTTTTAACTTTAAACTGAATTTGTTACTGTCTAACTCTATATTTTTATATAAGTTAACTCTGTCTATCATCCCCATACCCCTCTTAGCGAAATTGAATTCAAATAAATAATTAGCACTATATTTATAGGCTAAAACATGATTACAAAATTAAAAAATTAAAGTTATAACACCCTTATTTAAGGGGTATCAAACTTACAGTCTTTCAATACTTTTTTATGATGTGGAAATGAAAGGACTACACTGAAAGAAAATTTTTCCTCAACCTTCATCTCCTGCATACACCCCCCTACTCTTAAACCTTGTTTATTAAGCTATTAAACATACTATCTAAAATATAATTTACATACAAATAACTCTATAAATACAGAACATTTGTACGTATTACTATAGCTATTTTTACATGCAGACGAAAATTTTTTTTTCATGGAAATAGATGCCTTTTTTTATGATAATTCATATCAGTTAATAATTATTTTTATAAATTTTAGTGACCTTTTTTACAAAACGACAATTCTTCATATAAAACCTGTACAAACTAGTAATTCCAATACTTACAAGACTTTTTTATATGTCGGTAATATACGGCATAAAAATAAGTATTTTATGCCATTTTTGTATAGATTATAGTAATTTCAATATATACACTTATTTTATCAACTCTTATTTTTGTTGATTTGTCAGTTACATGTCAGTAAGTATTAATTTTTTGTATCTTTTAAGTTGATTTACTCTTATATTCGAATATATAATTCAATTAAAAAAATTAAGAAATTTGATAAAAATACTCTACGCACGTAAAACTTTTCAAGTGATACACTTCTTTTAATTTACTCTACACATGTAAATCATTCATCAAAAAACAATTGACTGTCTTACTCTATTTTAATAGAATAAAGTTACATTTATTAATTTTTTTAACATTAGGATGGAGGAACATATTATGATAGAAAAAATACCACGTGCTGAACTTAAAGTAATGATGCTATTTTGGGATACTGACAAGGTATTGACATCAAGAGATATTGTAAATATAATGAGTGAAGAATGGAAACAAACGACAACACTTACACTATTATCTAGGCTTTCTAAAAGAGGGTTTTTAGAGCCTACAAAAAAACCTGCATACACTACTTATAAAATTTTGATTAATAAAAAGAGCTACTTAGAGTTTGCAACATCTGATTTTATAAAGAATGTACATAATGATTCTATTGTAAGTTTAGTTGATTCAGTTAATAAAGAAAAGATAGGAAAAGATGAATTGGCGTCTTTGAGAGCTTTTATTAAAAAACTTAAGAAATAATAGGTACTATATATGTGTAATTTAATTCTAAAAGATATTTTAAGAACCAGTATCACAAGTAGTCTAGTTATTTGTTTTCTGCTACTTTTAAGGACAACTATATTCAGAATTTTCAATAAGAGTTTTAATTATTATATTTGGCTAATTGTAATAGTTAGATTACTTTTTCCATTCTCTTATTTTACTTATACTATTTCTGATTCTAAATTTCAATACAAACCTATTTTAAATGAAGTTGATTATTCAAATACAGTATTAATAATATATCTAACAATTGTTATTTTACTTGCAACTTATAGGTTTATAAAATATTTAAAGTTTAAGAGTTTGGTTATTGACTTATCATATGACATTGAAAATCTTGAAATAAACAATCTTTATAATAATTTATTAAAAGAATTAAATATAGAAAAGCACATTAAACTAAAATATACTTATGAAATCAATACACCTTCATTTTTTGGATTATTTGATAATTATATACTTTTACCACCATATAATTACAATTTAAATGAACTATATTGGATTCTAAAACATGAATTAATTCATTACAAAAGTAAAGATTTGTACATTAGATATTTGGTTTTATTTTTAAAGTGTGTTTATTTCTTTAATCCTTTTATTTATCTACTTGATAGAATTATATATCATAACTGTGAATTACATTGTGATGAAGTTGTATTAAAAGGTTGTTCCCTTGAAAATATAAAAAGTTATGCTAACACAATTTTAGATTCAATTGAAAGAAGTTCAAGAGATTCAAATAGCTACACTACTGGATTACACAGAAAATCAAATTTTGAAAAAAGAGTTTATAATATGTTTAAAAATAATGGTAAGAGTGGTATTTTAATAGCATTGATTTTATGCTTATTGTCATCATTTACATATTTTAAATTTGATTCAATTATATCAAAGCCAATTAATCACTCCTTAGATGCACCATTGCCAGTTAATACAGGCAAAGAAAAATCTTTTACTATAACAATAGATTAAATATTTGCTAGTATTAAAATATATTCAAAATTATAGGGAGGAATTATGTTAAAAAAATTAAAAAAAATATTGCTA
>NZ_JACVWH010000033.1:0-15362 GCF_020658495.1 Clostridioides sp. ES-S-0048-02 | reverse complement strand
TATATATTTTTTACAATTTATTAGAATAAAATTCATATATTGGGAAATATTAATAGTAAATAAATAATTGTTGCTATAAAGTAGAAATTATCTTTAAAAGCACAAATTAATTTACAGTCTCAAATAAACGCCTATAAATCCATATTCTAAAATAGTTCCTAGTGTATAACTAAGGGATAGTCTAATAACTACAGAATCTAACAATGCATTAAACATAGCTAGACTAGTAAAACCTATACCAGTTACAAATGAATCATAAATATACATTACTGCATAAATCAAACTGTTAATTAAACAATAAATTCTAAGATACACAATTCCCTCTCTAATAACTGCTTGATTTTTAGACCCACAAAATACAACTATTGGTTCTGCAAATATTTGTACAAAAACAATGGAAATAAATGTTACAACCAAGCTTAATAATGACAGCTTGACCAACTGCCCAACATAGCATCCCGGCAAAAGTATTTATCTTCAATCCAATTCCAGATACTGCTGAGACAGCAACTCCATAATTATTTAACATGCCAGTCATTAATAAGTAGGATATATTGACCATAGACATTTGTATGAAATATAGAAAGTTATTAATAACCATACTTATCAATGTCTTCTATATTCTTAGATTTTTATCAAATACACTCCTAAAATATACAATATATATATATGTATTGGATAGTATAAATAAAACAAATATTTCATACTCTTACCTTTTTCTCCATTATAAAGCAACATAAAAGGAAGTGACGCAATCATCATCCATTGGTAATTTTCTAGAAGAGATTTTTTCAAGCTATAATCTCCTCCTGCTATGGCTACAAATATAAATATACACATCAAAAAATAACAAATACTTAAACTAAACTTCTTTCCTCTACATAAATAAAAAATAATCCCCAGTGCAATCAAAATTGGTCCCCCTTCTACCAAAAATGGTACTGGTACAAAAATCATAATAAACATAAGTACTTTATCCACTGAGCTAAAAAGTAAAGTTAATATAACGATTCCTAAAATTATAGGAACACTTATCATCAAAAGCCCTCTCACAAGATACTTTTTTTCTTTTTCTGCTCTAAATTTCTTTATAAATTCTATAGCCTGTAAATAAATTACTACCAAAAATAATGTTGCAAAAATATTATTCATAATTATTGAACCTTCTGGATTTTGGAAAGCAGTATTAATTATTTGATTCCCTATTGCCATAATGATAGCCCCTACATATAATCTAGCAATATACTTTTTTTTGTTGCTTGTATGACAAAACCCTTCTACTACCATAAACGTAAACAATGGTGCTGATATTCTACCTAACCAATGAAACCAAACTGGTATATGCATTGTTTGTGGCATAAAAGCTGCTATATGGTCAAATGTCATAAATACCAGTGCTAATATTTTAATAGTAAATCCATTGAAACCTTTTTTAAGAAAATCCATATCATATCTCCTACTTCTGATTTATTTTTATGACGACTTCTGTTCCTATTCCTATTTCACTATTCACATAAATACTACCTTTATGAATCTCTATTATCTCTTTAGAAATAGCCATTCCAAGACCAGAGCCTTTATGTAATTCACCTGTATTAGTACCTCTATAATATTTTTCAAAAATATGCTTTAAATCATTTTTACTTATTCCTACTCCACTATCTTTTATTATAATTTCTATAGTATCTTTTTTTACTATTTCTATTTTTATCAGAGTTTCTTCTTTATTATGCACTATTGAATTAAATATAAGATTTGTTATAGCTCTTCTAAATAAAATTGAATCTACATATACTTCAATTAAATCTTCATAACTTACAAACTCAATATTTCTATTTTTATATCTATTGTCATTTAGAATATCTATTATTATATTTCTAACCAAACTAACTAAATTTATTTTCTTCTTGTTCAAAACTAAGCTATTATTTTTTAATCGAGTTGATAAATTTAAATCATCAACCAAATTTTTTATATACTTGGACTTATTGTATATAATCTCTGTATATTCTCGTAATTCCTCTTCCACAAATTCATAATCTTTATCATTGATTATCTCTGCATATCCTTGTATAGAAGCCAGTGGTGTATTTATATCATGTGTTATATTAGCTAACCATTCCTCTCGCATCTCTTCATTTTCTTTTCTCTCTGCTTCGTTTACCCTCAATGTATCAGCCAACATATTGATATTTTCAAAAACTTCTTCATATATTCCCCTGTTTTTAAGATATAAACTATAATTTCCGTTAGCCATAGTTTCAATACTCCATATTACATTGGATATTGGCTTTGTAAGTTTTCTACTAAATAAGTATCCTATGCTTAAAGCTACCATCCCATCAATTATCAATGTCAAAGTGATAATTTTATTTAAAATTGCTTTAGCATTATCTTGAGAATAAGTTAAAATTATTCTCGATACATCTCTACTAGGCATACCTATTATTATATTTAGATGTTTGTTGCCTAAATATTTTTCTAAAACAAAATTAGTATACTCTGTTTCTATATATTTGTAGTTATTAACCATTTGAAAAGGAGTATATTTTTTTGGAGTATTCGTTGGCACATTTACTCCATACAATTCTTCTCCTGAGTCATTTAAAACTTGTACCCAAGAATGTGATTTTTTTAATTTGTCAATGCCAGCTTTTGATAACTTGAACTCTCCATTTTTTTCATATAGATCTTTTTCAAAAGAACGAGCAAACTCTTCAGGACTGTTTTTAGAACCTACAACATTAAAAAAATTATTAGTCGAAATCACATATAAAATAGACGCAATATTTATAATAACCACTGATATAACTACAAATACGATTGTAAACATAAAGTTTCTAGTAATCTTCCACTTCATATTCTAATCTTCCTTTACTGCTAATTTATATCCAAGTCCTTTTATCGTAAGGATATATTCTGGCTTTGAAGGATTATCTTCTAATTTTTCTCTAATCTTTCTAATATGAACCATTATAGTATTATCAAATCCAATATAATCTTCACCCCATACTTTATCCCATAACTTTTCTTTACTTATAATTTGATTTTGATTGTGTGCAAATAAAGACAATATTTTTAATTATTTTGCAGATAATGCAATAGACTTACCATCTTTTATGAGTTCTGCTCTACTTTCATTTAATTTATATGGACCAAATGATATAATCTTTTCTTTATTATCTGAGTTTATGCTTTCATTTTGTTCTTCATTAAAATAATTTAGTCTTCTTAGATGAGCTTTTGCCCTAAAAGCGACTTCTTTAGGACTAAAAGGCTTTGTAACATAATCATCGCCTCCAATTGCTAGTCCAAGTAATTTATCTAACTCTTCCGTCTTAGCTGATAAAAATATGATTGGTACATTAGAGTTTTTTCTTATTTCTTTACAAATATCGTACCCTTCACCATCTGGCAACATAATGTCCAGAATGATTAAGTTGGGATTATATTTTTTAAATACTTCCAATCCTTCCTTTCTTGTTTTTGCAGTATACACATTGTTAAGACCTTCTTTCTTAAATACAGTTTCTAAGAGTTTTAAAATTTCTACCTCATCATCTATTACTAAAATGCTATTTTCCATAAATAACCTCCTATGATAATTTATCTATATATTAACATATATCTTCTCTAAGCTTCATTTATATTATTTTAAATCAAGTCAATATATAAACAAAATCATTGTTCTTTTTTATTCTTAATTAAAACCTTTTACTTGATGTAAAATTTTTATATGTTATTTTAGTTAATATTATTATCAATATGATTGAGATTAATATAGATAAACCTATTAAAGTATTTGGTACATTATACTTAACAATTTGTTGACTCATCATAATCCAGTTTGGAGTAATAGAAACAAATTTTATAGCATTATCTGGTATAAAGCCTGTAATAAAGTATGGAACAGCCATAATTAAGCCTCCTAATATGAAAGGCATTACAGCTGATTTAAATATTGAAGAAAGTGCTAGTCCTATTTGTGCAAATATGAAAGAACCAAAAATGACTGATACTATAACAATCAAGTACATTTGTATTACGGTAAGATTTAAATTACTATTACTAAAATACCATAAGTTCTTAATTGGTTCATTCAAATTTTTAAATTCAAAAAAACTAAATCCTCTAATCCCAACCAATAATACAAAAGAAATGTTAATCATGGTCAAAGTCAATCCATTAGCTATTATTTTTGATACTACTACTGACTTTTTCCCATTTTTAGTTGTATTTATTAGACTTGTCATATTAGAATCATATTCTTTTGTATAGTTTCCAGAAGTTATTATAAACATTATCAACCCTATTAAAGGTATAGAACCCTCTATCTTATAAAATATATCTGAATATGTGTCAAAAACATTAAATTTTCTAATCAATACAAACCCAAATAATAGTAAAAATATCCAAAGCATCCAAACACTTTTTAATTTTAAGGCTTTTATTATTTCTGCTTTAACTAAATTTATCATATCTGTTATATCTCCTTTGCATCTTCTAAATCAAAGTAAAGCATATATACATCCTCAAATTTTGCTTGAACTAGTTGTGCATTAGCTTCAGTTGGAGTATTTTCTGACACAACTCTAATTACTATTGAATTAACATCACTTTGAATACTTATAACTTTATATTTAGATTGAATCTCATCAATATCACACTCATCTTCAACTTGAATATTATAAACTTTATCTTGCATATGATTTAATATTTCTTTATGTGTTCCTTTCATAAGAAGTTTACCATTTTTAATCATTATTGTTTCTTTTGCAACTGATTCTATATCTGAAATTATATGAGTAGAAAGAATTATTATCTTATCCCTTGATATTTTTGCTATTAGATTTCTAAACCTCGCTCTTTCTTGTGGGTCAAGGCCTGCTGTTGGTTCATCAAGTACTATTATTTTAGGATTGTTTAATAAAACTTGTGCTATGCCAACTCTTCTTTTCATACCTCCAGAGAATTTTCCTATAGCCTTATTTCTGACATCATAAAGACCTACTAGCTCTAACAATTCATCTATCCTACAATTTAAATTTCTACCTTTTAGACCTTTCAACGCTCCTATATATTGTAAAAATTGTCTAGCTGTAAAGTTTTTATATACTCCAAATTCTTGTGGTAAATATCCTAAAATATTTCTATAATCATCATCCATATTAAATATATCCTTACCATTGTAAAGTATTTGCCCACTCTCAGGTTTTATTAGTGTGGTTATTTGTTTCATTAGAGTGGATTTTCCTGCTCCATTTGGTCCTAAAAGACCATAAACTCCATTTTCTAATGTAACTGTAATTTTATCATTTACTACTTTTTTTCCATATATCTTTGAAATATTTTTAACTTCTAATTTATTCATTTTAATTCCCCTTTTATCTATTTATATACTTTGACTTTATTACTGAGAAACACAAAGTCATTATACCTAAAAATATTACTACTAAAAGTCCTATTGATAGATTGACAATATCTATATTCATTTTAAATATTCTAATATCACCTAAATAATTTCCTATTATTTTATTAAATCCAAATATTAAATCATAGTAATTTACCGTTGAAATAATCGAAAGCAATCCTTTAGGTAATATGTGAACTACTGACATCACTTTAGCTACAGCTATACTTAAAATAAGAAAACCTACTGATGATATTGAAGATTTGCTAATAAAAGAACCTAACATAGCTATCATTGCCCATCCTTCAAACATTAAAATATCTATAGCTATATTTGATATTACATAATTGGTTATATTTGAATTTGCTTTTAATGTAGCTATATTGTCTACTATCCTAAACGATTCTAAGTCACCATTAATTGGTAATCCTTGTTGTATGCAGGTCATAATAAATATCCAGATTAAATAAACAAAATAAATTACTAATGGTATAAATATAGCAATAACTATTTTAGATTTTAATGCCTTTTCCTTCTCTTTTGATGATAGTATAATATCTTTTACTGAAGAAGTTACTTCATCTGTATAAAGATTTGATACAGTTATGATTATGACAATCAACATCCCTATATTTATAAGTGAATTTGTGGCTCTATAATTAAATACCTTCCAAAAGTCAACATTTTTATATTCATCAACATTTAGATTATCAAGTTTTTCTTTTGACATGGATTTAATCTTTTTAGAAAATTTATCACTATATGTTTGATTTGAAAGTTGTTTTAAAATATCAAGTTTTTTTTGAAATTTATCATTAGCTATATCTGTTCTATTACTTGTATATTCTATATGACCTTTTTTCTCATCAATATAATAATCTTCTGTTTCTAAAACAGGTTTAACAAATATACTGATTAATAATATGAATATTAATATCCCTAAAGATATCAACATGCTCTTAGATTTAATCAATTTCTTTATTTCCCAACTTATCAATATACATTTCCTCCTAAGTCTTTTTAATTTCTTTTTATTTATATACATAATAAAACTTAAATCTTATATCAATATAATTCTAACCTTAAATAAAACTTAAATTATGTGTTTAGTTTTATTCGCTACTTATTTTTATTGTAATTTTTTAGTTTACATTTTTTATAATAAACTTGCTATACTTTTATTAATAGGATTAAATCTAAGATAAGTTGGTGATTGTATGAAAAGTATAGATATTTATACAAAATTAAAAATAATCTTCTTAACATCTATGGCTATGTTTATTATTGGAGCAGCATTTATCTTTTTTATAGAAAATTATATAGTATCAATTATTTTTGTACTTGTTGGTATTTTTATTGATTGGAAATTTTATCGTTGCCCAAATTGTAATCATTATTTAGATTCAAGAATGGAACTTGTAAAGAATAGTACTTATTGCCCATATTGCGGAAAAATTATCAAATAGTGACTTAAAATGCATTTTATATTTAAAAGGAATTTTTTAATATAAAAACTTTATTATTAATAATCAAGATATTACATATAAATAATATAGTTTAACCAAATTTAATTGCATTGTTTTATTTATTTTTATAAAAGAACATATATATGTGTTATAGATATGCTCTTATCTTTTTTGTTGTCTCTTAAAATTTTTTATCATAACAAAAAAGATATAAAGAGTTATCTACAAGCTCTTTATATCTTTTAAATATCTATAAGTAAATCAATTAGTTTTTATATCTGTTTTAAAATATCTATCTTAAAGTTCTTACTAACAATAAATTTTATTTTTTATATTATTGTTAATTTTAATATTCTAGCATTTCACTTTATTTATTCTTACATTCATTTTAATAATATATCCTGAATACTTTTTTAGTTTATCCTCTACTTTGAATCTAATTAATTCAAATATATAAACCTTTAATTCAATCTATTCATGTAAACCTTATCAGTTTATTGTCAGAGTTTATTCTTCAAAAAATAAATATAATTTTATAATATTTTTTAATCTAAAACAAGCATGTTGAATAATAAATCATATTCTAGTATTATTAACTTGTAGAATAAAAGCTAAATTGGTAAAACTAGAAAAATTTAGTAATAAAGTTATAGTGATAAGTACTAAAAAATTCTTTGTAAGTTATGTTAACAAATTAGCACATATATAATTTTTTTATTTTTACTAAAGTTTTTAGGGGGATGGATAATATGTTTATTGGAGAAATAGACAGATGTACACATATATTGACTGCTTATATAAGTAGTTCATATGATTATTGTAATTTTATAGATACACAATTAGATGATTTTATATCAGAATATGGAGAAACTGTAGTTGAATCTTGTTTATATCAAGTTTTATTGTTAGTAAGTAGATATAATTAAAATTAAGTTTCATTTTCTAGAAAAACCTTTTTAGATTTTCTACCTTAAATAACTATATAATTTTTTATACTTTTCAAGTAACTATAACTTATTTTAAAGTAAAGATGTATTGGGAGTACATCTTTACTTTTTCACTATATAATTTAAAAGTATATACTATAAAATAAAACAACTATACAAATTACATCCTTTATATTCTCTTGAAACACAAGAATCATTCTATACACATATTCTACAATTTCATCAAATATGAATCTAAGTTTTTACTACTCCAAATTTTATCTATCTATAACGCAAATCATATTTATAAAATATCCCCCTATTATACTTAAATCATATATAAAGTAACATCAATATTTAGAATATTCAATATCAATTGCGTAACTGGTCAATAAAAATGTATAACTAGACAAATTTCCATATTTATATAAAAAATTCAAGAAAAATAATCATTTTATTTAGATATATTTTTTATTTTTTTATTTAATTTATATTAAAAAATATCACTAATAAAGATTTTAATTAGTGATTTTCAAAGTATTAATCACAGAAAATTATATACCTGTAAATTAACTTTAGCATTTCTAATTTATAAAATAAAAGCCCAGCAAAATCTTTACTGGGCTTTTATTTTATAAATTGAGTTTATTATTTTCACCCCATTTACACATTTCTTCTAAAATAGGCATTAATGACAATCCCCTTTTGGAAAGTGAATATTCAACTTTAGGAGGAATTTGAGGATATTCTTTGCGTATGATAATACCATCTCGTTCCAATTCTTTTAACTGATTATTGAGAATCTTATCAGTTATTGAACCAATACATCTTTTAAGTTCTCCATAACGTAATACATCATACTCGACTAACCAAAACATTATAATCATCTTCCATTTTCCTCCAATAATTGAAAGAGTATATCCAAATGGTGTAGAAGTTATATTAGTTAAATCAGATGTATTATAGTTTTTCATACTCATTTAATCACCATCCTATAATAAAGATACTATCCTAAATGTTAGTACCTTACTTAAAAGTAAATACTTGTTTAAATATAAGATAGCACATATACTTATATAAATAAAAGTTACAAATTATGAGGAGATGACTTTCATGAAAAAATGTAAAATAGAAGTAATAAAAACAACATTCCATAAAGATTTAGCAGATGAGTATGGATGTAAAGGTATTGGAAAATGCCCTATGCATAAAGTAGGAGAAGTATTTTTTGGAGATTTTGCTAAACCTGAAAAATTATGTGACGAAGCATGGAAAGCAATGTATCAATATGTATTTGCTTTGTCTCATGGTAGTGAAAAATTTTACTATGGAGATTGGATAGATAAAGAAGGAGTGGCTATATGCTCCTGTAATGATGGAATTCGTCCTGTCATTTTTAAAATTGAGAGAACTGATGAAGAATCTAAAATGGAATATAAACCCATAAGATAGATAATAGTCTTAAACTAATTTTACTAATCATATTTTAAATGCATTATTCCAATTTATTCCTTAAAATTTAATGCTTATAGTGAAATATAGTACTAAAATTAAATTAATGAAATACAATAAAAGGAAATTGTATATTGTACAATTTATGTCATAAAAAAGATTCATTTAAATCGATTTTAAAAACTGTTAAGTAATGTACCTAATATTTTTTTAATCCACTTATAAAGAGAATACTCCTACCAATAGATGTCTCTAACATGATTATAATATATGATAAATCTTGTTCATTTTGTCATATATTATAATCTTATTAATTCCTAATATATTTTTTGTAATACAAAATTCCCTAATGTAAGAATCCTTTGAAATTTCACTTTTATATAATTTTATTATTTTATTCTCTCCATAATCATAAATTTTAGATGTATTTCCTTTACCAATACATTCGTATTGTTTCATTATTTTCATCCTCTCAAATTCAATAATATTTATTATTATTTAATAGTATTTATAACTCAGATTTGATATAATACATAGGGTAAAATTTTAATTAATAAACCCTATATATTTACTTATATATTAAAGCTAACAAATTTAAAACTAAGGAGAGCTATATGTTAAAAGCAATAAAAGGAAATATAATTTTTACAAAGACTTCAGATACTTTCACAGTATTTGAAAATAGCTACATTATACTAAACAAAGGCAAAGTAAAAGGTGTCTTTAAAGATATACCTAAAGAATATAAAAACTCAGAAATCATAGACTATACTGATAAACTTATAATACCTGGTATGAACGACCTTCATTGCCATGCACCTCAGTTTAGAAATTTAGGCATGGCTATGGACAAGGAACTTATACCATGGCTTGAAACTTATACATTCCCAGAAGAATCAAAGTATATAGATATAGAATATGCTACAAAGATGTATAAAAAATTTGTAAAAGAAGTATGGAAATCAGGTACTACTAGAATAGCTGTATTTGCAACAGTACATAAAGAAGCATCTATGAAACTTATGGATATTTTTAAAGAAGCTGGTCTTGGAGCATATGTTGGTAAAGTAAATATGAACATGAATTGTCCTGACACTCTACTAGAAAATACTGAGGATTCTATCAACGATACAGAAGAAATAATAAACAAATACAGTGACATAAATTCTATTGTAAAACCAATTATAACTCCTAGATTTATACCTAGTTGTACAAGTAATCTCTTAAGGGAATTAGGAGATTTATGTTTAAAGTATAATGTTCCTATACAATCACATTTATCTGAAAACCATGATGAAATTGAATGGGTTAAAAGTTTAGAACCTGAATCTAAATTTTACGGAGATGCCTACAATAGATACAATTTATTTGGTCAAACAGCTACATTAATGGCTCATTGTATTCACTGCTCTCAAGAAGAAATAGATTTAATGAAAGAAAATGAGGTTATGGCTGTTCATTGTCCTGCTTCTAATTTTAATGTTGGTAGTGGAGCCATGCCTATTAGAAAATTACTTGATAATAATATTAAACTAGCTCTTGGTTCAGATATAAGTGGTGGTCATACATTGTCAATATTTAAAGCAATAGTATCTGCAATCCAGCTATCTAAATTATACTGGGTAAATTCTAATAAGAAATGTAATTTCCTATCGTTATCTGAGGCTTTTTATATTGCAACTAAAAGTGGAGGAAGTTTTTTTGGAAAAGTTGGTAGCTTTGAAGAAAATTATGATTTTGATGCATTAATTATTGATGATTCAGATTTAAATCATGACAGCTACTCTATACTTGAAAGACTTGAAAGATTTATCTATGTTGGTGATGACAGAAATATTATTCATAGATATGTATGTGGAAAATTAATTGAGGAACCTTCTGTAGAATTATAATAAAAATTTTTATTGTACATAACTTACTTAATTCATATACTCAATAAAAAGAGTATGTACTAAAATCCATGAAATCATAGATTAAAACATACTCTTTTAGATTATCTTTGATTTATTTCTAGTTGTATTTAATTTTAATAATTATATTGTGTTTTTCATAGTCAGTTTTATTTCTAAACTTTAATTTATACACATTACTCTTAATCCTTAAATAAGAATGCTACAATTTTTATGAAGTTTAACTAAATTACTCTTTGTAATACCCTTCTAAGCTTTAATTTTAGTTTTATTGTATGCTTTGCATACAATAACTATTAAGCCTATACCTATAATCACCAAAGCTATTCTACTTATTACAAATCTCTGTGGAATATCAAATGCAAGATTACCCATCGTGTCTGCAACTTTACTCTCTAGTATAGAGTTCACTAGATTTTTACCAGATATAATAGATAGTGTACCAGAATTTGTTATAAGAAATATTATTGGAATAAAAATATATAGAAAGTTTCCATTTATATTACCAATAAACATGCCCATACCTGATATAAATAACACAGATGGTATTAAAATTAGAATTATAGGTTTTATAAATTGACTAAAATCATTAAATTGAAATAATCTATTGTAAAAAATAAAACTTATTGCAATTACAACTGCAACTGTTAGAAGATACGCAACTGCTATTGTAACACTTTTTAAGCAAAAATATGTTGTAGGTTTTATCTTAGTGCTCATAGTAATTGTCCTTACAGCTTCTTCTCTCTTTGAAAAGATGTACGTGCAAAACACAAGAACTATAACTAGTAAAAATGGATTTACATCAAGTAAAAAACCAGAATAACTCCACTCTGAAAATGGTGCTGTGTCGTTTAAACCATAGATTGTCTTTGTCTTAAGGACATGGTAGGAGAACCATCCTGTTATTAATATTAAAACCAAATATACCTTAGAGAATAACAATCTCTTCATTTCATATTTTATTATTTTTAAATTATTCAAAATTCAATTCCTCCCCTGTAAGATTACAAGCCTTTAAGAAATCATCATATTTTAATATATTGTACTTATACTTGTTATATAAGTCTTTAAGAATAGCTTCAAACTTATCTTGTCCTAAAATCTCTTCTGCCTTCAAAATTTGTAATGGCATTTTGTTATATAGAAGTCTCATAGAATTAGGTGATAAAATATTGAATACATAATTTTCAGGCAATTTTTCCAAATACTGCGGATTATTCATATAGAAATTTCTCTTAAGCTTATCATTTTCTTCTTTCCAATTATCTATAGTTTTTTTACTATACTCTTTTCCATACTCGTATTCCATGAACTTATTAGTTGCATAATTTGTTATTCCTTCTGGTGACCAAGGAGGTGTCATTTGGTCAACTTGTACTATAATCCCCCACCACTGGTGGCATATTTCATGAGCCAAAACTTCAGATCCATTTTCTCCCTCTCCTATGTGAGTATCAAATACATCTGGGTTGAAAATACTTTCATCCATATAACTTATATTCTCATGTGCTTTTCCTCCAGTTACCTGTCCTGATGAGGCTCCTCCTTCTACTAGCTTAAGCGGAATAACTTTATAACGTTCTAGTTCTCCATATTGTTTTGTATAGAAATTGATAGAATCTTTTATAATTTTCTCTGCATTCATTTTATTTATTTTATCTCCATGCTTTCTATTATAGTAAAATTGCACATCAATCCCACCTGCTTTTATATCTTTTTTTACATAGTCTGCAGCTATTATAGTCAACATTATTCCTCTTGTGCTAAATTTCCATGTACATTCATTATCCTTTTTATCACCTTTTACCTTTTCTGTACTGATTCCACTTACTACAGGTGTTATTCCAGTAGGTAGAGTTATATTACCATGAATCATCGATTCCATTGTATTCATAGCATCAACTTTAGGTTTTGGAAATATTGAACCTTTACTACGTAACTCAACCTTATCTTTACTTATTGTATCTCCTGCAAGAATAGTTTCAAATAGTTGATTGTTTATTAATTTCCCTCCATACTCAATTTCAATTTTAAGATTTTTTTCTTTAGGTATATTCAAACTAAGTCTTCCTTCTGCTTGTTTCTTCTTAGAAATATCATATTTAGCTTTCTTACCATTTATCTTAATATCTTTAATATCGTATCCAGGATTTAAATCAAATTCCAAGTTTTGATTTTCTCCACTAGTATTTTCCATAGTGTATTGTATTTTGCCATCTAATCTTGCCTTTTTAGGATTTATTTTTATATCAAGATCTGAATCAAGTAATTTTATATTCTTATTTAGCTTTTCATCAGCACCAGTAGACATAACAGCACCTGAGCCAGACTTCTTATCTGATACCTTTTCCATTTTAGGTGGAGGAGTATCATCATAATATGGTTCAAATGCATATACACTATAAGAACCTGCAATTAATACTATAGTTAAAATTGATAGTGATACCTTTTTCATATTAATTAGTATAGATGAAAAAACATTTTTTTCATATTTTCTTGTGCATATCACACCTAATAAATACGTTGATATTGATATAAAACTCCAAAGTAGTCTATTCCAACATAAAGCTTTTAATTGCAAAGTATTCCCAAAGCTATCAGAATAAATAGTAACTTTTGTCTGTACCCAATCAATAAGATAACTATCTTTTATATTTATAGATAAAAATACTAGAACAAGGAGTATAATCATACTTAAATCAATACGTCTTGTTATAGAATAAAATCCTGCTGAAAGTAAAATACCAAATAATAAGGCTGGTAACATTAAAACTAAATAGTTTATAAGATAAGTACTTAAACTAAAATTATCACTCATATTAATGATAGAATATGGAAAACATATAATCATCGAAATTATTACAGATACTATAGTTGATACAAGAATAGAAATCACTCTAGCTAAATTTAAACTTTTAGCATCCATAATAGTTTCTATGATACCATTGGTTTTGTTTCTATAAATACTATCCATCTCATATATTGTAAACATTGAGAATAAAACTGTACCTATTAAAGCCCCTAACTTTGCTGGATTAAGTAAAACAGGTATACTCAAACTAAGTGATTGTCCTGAACTACCTTGGGGCAATAATCCAGGATTTTCATACATTATTATTGATAGACCTGGTATCAGTGCTATTACTACTATGAAAGTCCATGTAATCTTTGAGCTAAAGAGCCTCTTTATCTCATCTTTGATAAATTTAATTGATTGCATTACTTTATCTCCTCCTCAGATATTAAAAACATATACGCATCCTCTAATGATGGCTCTATAGGTATCGCAAATTCTGGAAGCTTATGACTTACAATACGATATGAAGTCCCTGTTGTAGTAAGAATACTTGATGTAACTTTAAATTTGCTTGTTTTATTGCTATGTATTTTTCCATTTTTATCTTCATAAACTCCAACATGTCTCTCCGCTTTTTTAATTAACTCTTCAGAACTTCCATCAAATAGCACATTTCCTTTATTTATTACTATCAATCTATTACATACAGACTGAACATCTTCTATAATATGTGTGGACAATATTACAATCTTATCTCTTGAGTTTTTTGAAAATAAATTACGGAAGTTTATTCTCTCCTCAGGATCTAGTCCGACTGTAGGTTCATCTAGTATTAATAACTCTGGATTTCCCACTATTGCTTGAGCTATTCCAACTCTCTGTTTTTGACCACCTGATAGGGTTTTAATCTTTGAATTTCTCTTTTCTAATAAATTAGTTTGACTAATAACTTCTTCTATTATCTTTTTTGTGTTCTTATTAATACCTTTTAAAACTGACATGTACTCAAGAAATTGATACACTGTCAACTCATCATACAAACTAAATTCTTGTGGTAAATATCCTAATTTACTTTTTAAATCTGTTTCATTCTGTTTAAGGGGTTTACCATTTACTAAAATCTTACCTGAAGTTTGAAGTATTCTTGAAGTCAAAAGTTTCATTAAAGTACTTTTACCTGCTCCATTAGGATATTATGATTTAGTCCGAATAAGTAAAACATCTATAACAATTGAAATAAGTGGTATCCAATCAAATGGACACCACTTATTTTATTCATCAATATCATCTTCTTCTAAATTTTTAAAATACTCTTCTAACTTATCTAAGCTTTTACTATCTAAAACTTCATCATCATGTAAGGCTGAAATTAAACTCTTAAATGAATTATTGTGCATG
>NZ_JACVWH010000032.1:0-16215 GCF_020658495.1 Clostridioides sp. ES-S-0048-02 | reverse complement strand
TGTGGTTACAATAGCAGAGAGGATACACCTGTTCCCATTCCGAACACAGAAGTTAAGCTCTCTAGCGCTGATGGTACTTGGTGGGAAACTGCCTGGGAGAGTAGGACGTAGCCACGTAATTTTTTTTGAGTAAATTTATAAAAAATAAAAAATTTTTATTTTTTGTGTTTAGACATGGCAAATTTGGGACATAATATAATTGTAAAACTTAATAGCAAAAATAAATTACTCAATCTCCCCCACTTAAAGGCCTCTATCCCCCATAGAGGTCTTTTTTATTATGTATAATTTGATATATCAGTTATTTTATTTATTTTGATTCTATCTTATTAGTCAGTATATTTATTTAAGTTTAGCATAATTTAACAGAAAATATATGTGATTTAACATCTATTTTAATAAATTTACTATATGTTCACTTTGTCTTAATATGTCCTTTACAAATAAAGAGTATTATTAATTTATAAGTAAATCGTATAACTAAACAAAGTATTTTGAGGAGGATAAAAAATGGCAGATATAAGACTAGAAAATGTCACAAAATCTTATGATAAAAAGAACACTGTTATAGAGAACTTGAACCTTACTATAGAAGATGGTTCTTTTACGGTATTGGTAGGCCCAAGTGGTTGTGGAAAATCTACTACACTAAGAATGATTGCTGGGCTTGAAGATATAACTTCAGGTAATTTAAAAATTGAAGAAAATGATGTAACAAGAACTGATGCAAGTAAGAGAGATATAGCTATGGTATTTCAGAATTATGCATTATATCCACATATGACTGTAAAAGAAAATATAGAATTTGGTTTAAAGAATAAAAAAGTTCCAAAAGAAAAAAGAGAAGAACTTATAACAGAGGTTATTGATATAGTTGGATTACAAGAATATTTAAATGTAAAGCCAGGAAATTTGTCTGGAGGACAAAGACAGAGAGTAGCATTAGCTAGAGCAATGGTTAAAAATCCAAAGGTATTTTTAATGGATGAACCATTATCAAATTTAGATGCAAAACTGAGAAATCAAATGAGAACAGAATTAATACAGTTACATCAAAAATTAAAATCTACATTTGTTTATGTAACTCATGACCAAGTCGAAGCAATGTCAATGGCGGATAAAATAGTTATAATGAACAAAGGAGAGATAATGCAAATAGGTTCTCCAAAAAAAATATATCAAGATCCTAAAAATTTGTTTGTGGCACAATTTATCGGAAATCCTTGTATGAACATATTAAATATGAAGGATAATATCAAACTTGGATTTAGGCCTGAAAAAGCTGTATTAGAAAGTATAAATATAGATATAAAAAATGATGATACTTTTAATTTACTTGGAAAGGTTATAACTAAAGAGGTATTAGGAAACGAAACTATATACTGTTTATCTGTTCTTAACAGTGAAGTAAGGGTTAAAACAGAAAACGATATATTTGATATAGGGAAAACTTTGAAAGTAAATGTATTAGAAAAGGATTTATATTATTTTAATAAAGATGGGCAAAGAATAGATGATATAAAAGAATGTAAGAATATGTATTCTAAAATCAAAGGAGATATTTATGAAAAAGCAATTTAATAAAGCATATTTATACATAACACCTGCAATTATAGGAACTTTACTGTTTATAGTATATCCAATAATTAAGACAATATCGCTGAGTTTCAAATCAGGAAGTCTTCTTAGTTCAACTTTCGAAAATGTAGGATTAAATAATTACACAGAGCTTTTAAAAAATCCAGAGTTTATACAAACTATAACGAATACTGCAATTTATACTTTTTTTATGGTAATTATATCTATATCACTAGCTATAGTACTTGCTGTTTGGTTAAATAAAAACTCTATAATACACAATTTGACACAAAGTATAATCTTTACACCACATGTAATTTCACTAGTATCTGTAGCTGTATTGTGGCTTTGGATTATGGAGCCACAATATGGCTTTTTAAACTGGATACTGTCAACATTGCATTTACCAACATCAAAATGGCTTTCAAGTGAAAGTTCAGCTTTAATGTCATTGATTCTAATAGGAATATGGAAAACTCTTGGATACAATATTTTAATCGTGTTATCAGGTCTTAAATCGATACCAAACTATATATATGAGGCTTCTAAACTAGACAATGCAAACAAGATAACAAATTTCTTTAAGGTAACATTGCCATTATTATCGCCAACAATATTTTTTCTCATGATAACAACAACAACAGCATCATTTCAAGTATTTGACGAAATAAGCATAATGACACAAGGTGGTCCATTAGGTTCAACTAACATGTTATCTTATTATATATATGAGTCTGGATTTATATATTACGATATAGGGCAAGCAAGTGCAGCAAGTATGTTTTTATTAGCCATAGTTATGATTGCTACATATGCTAATTTCAGACTATTATCAAAAAAAGTTCATTATCAATAAATAAAAAATATATATTATAAGGCGTGTTAAAAAGGAGGACAAAATGGACATTATAAGACCTATTAAAAAAGATAAAGCTGATATAAAGAAAATAGTATCAAAATCAATAGAAGTATTAATTCTACTACTTTTATCTGCAATATTTATATTCCCTTTTATATGGATGCTGTCAACATCTTTTAAAAACCCACAAGAAATGATGCAACTACCACCTACAATAATACCAAACGATATAGTACTAGGAAATTATACTACAGCATGGAATTCAGGACCATTTTTTAGATATTTATTAAATAGTATCTTTGTGACAGGTAGTATTTTAATCATACAGTTTTTAGTGATGGTTCCTGCAGCTTATGCATTTTCTAAGATTAAATTTAGAGGTGAGAAGGTATTGTTTGGACTATTACTCATAGGACTTATGATTCCTCCACAAGTAACTTTTTTACCTGTATATATGATGATGAGTAAATTTGGATTTATAAATACATATGTGCCACTTATAATTCCATTTATGACATCTTCATTTGGTATATTTCTGCTTAGACAAAATTTTATGCAGATATCAGATGAGATTATTGAAGCAGCTAAATTAGACAATACTTCGGACTTAAAAATAATGTTTAAAATAATGGTTCCTATGGCAAAACCAGCAGTAATAACATTTATATTATTTAATTTTATATATCATTGGAATAACTATTTCTGGCCTTTAGTAATGACAAATACAGATGCAATAAGAACTTTACCAATCGGAGTAGCTCTTCTTAAATCTTCAGAAGGAATTACTGCATGGAATGTAATAATGGCAGGAAATATAATTTTAATTTTACCAATAATTCTTGTTTATATATTTGCAAATAAAAAAGTAAAAGAAGCTTTTATGTATTCAGGAATAAAATAAAAAGTCAAAAACTAAATTTGGAGGATGGAAATGAAGCTTAAAAGAAAATTAGCAACAGGATTAGCAATAACATTATTATTAGGTTCTTTAGTTGGGTGTTCAAATTCAAATACATCTAAAGGAGAAAAGACAGATAGCAATATTACAAAGATAGATTTCTGGGCACCTTTGGGTGGAACTAATGGTGAAACTGCACAAAAAATGGTTGACCAGTTTAATAGTGAACATAAAGACATACAAGTAAATATGCTAAAACAAAAAGATTACTATGAAAATGCAACAAAATTACAAGCTGCATTAACTTCTAAAGACCAACCAGATGTAACATTATTAGAAATAACTCAAACAGGTACATTTGCATCAGCAGGAGCTTTAGTAGATATGAGTAAATACTTTGATAAGGCATACCAAGAAAGATTTTTTTCTGGTCTTCTAACAAATTCATATTATGAAAATAAGTTTGTTGGTATGCCATTTAATAGAAGTACACCAATACTATACATAAATAAGGATATGGCAGTTAAAGCAGGCCTTGACCCTTCAGGACCAAAGTCATGGGAAGAACTTAAAACATATGCTAGTAAAATGACAAACAAATCAGAAGATACTTATGGATTTGAAACTCCAATAGATATTTGGTTCTATGAAGCTATGGTAATGCAAAGTGGAGGAGAAATAACTGATGGAAAAAAAGTAGCATTCAATAATGAAGCAGGTCAAGCACCAGTTAAATTCTGGCAAGATATGATGAAATCTGGAATAATGAAAATGCCACCTGGTGAAGATTATAATGCTTGGGATGTAGCAAAGCAAGATTTTGTAAATGGTAAAGTTGGTATGATATTTACATCAACAGCAGATTTAGCAGGTCTTATGCAACAAACAGACGGTAAGTTTGAAATATCAACAGCATTTTTACCAAAAAATCAAAAATATGCAACGCCTACAGGGGGAGCAAACTTAGTTATGCTTGAAGGTGGAACAGACAAAGAAAAAGATGCAAGTGCAGAATTTATGGAATGGATGACTCAAACAGATAAAATAGTTCAATTTAGTTCATCAACAGGATATCTGCCAACAACTGAAGATGCAACTAAATCAGAAAAATTACAAACATTGTATAAAGAAAAGCCACAATATAAAGTTGCAACTGACCAATTACAATATGCTGTTGCCCTTCCAATGTTAAATGGATATAAAGAAGCAACTGATAAGTTAATGGATGAGATTAAAAAAGGTCTTACTGATTTAAATGTGGCGCCAAAAGATGCAGTAAGCAAAGGAACTTCTGCAATGCAAGCAGTAATAGACAAGACTAATAAATAATTATAGACAGGTATGAAATGTTGATAAAATATCACCTGTAACATATATAGATTATAGATTGATTGAACGTATCCAATAATATATGAATGAAGAGGTAATGTAAATGACAAAAGTTATAGTATTATCAGTAGATTCTTTATTTGAAAAAGATTTAGAATTTGTAAAGAATCTACCAAATTTTAAATCTATCTTAGAAAATTGTTCTATGGTGAAAAATATAAATTGTGTATATCCAACTTTAACATATCCTTGTCATACAAGTATGGTTACAGGAGTATATCCTAAAAAACATGGAATATATCATAATGAAAAATTTGACCCAAATAAAGAAAATAAAGATTGGTATTGGTATTCAAAAGATATAAAAGTAAAGACAATTATAGATGTAGCAAAGGACAATAATCTGACTACTTCTAGTATCTTATGGCCTGTAATGGGTGCAAATCCAAATATAGATTATAATATTGCAGAGATATGGGCTCCTAATAGAGAAGATGACCCAAGAGAAATTTTTGAAAAAAGTTCAAGTAAGGTTATAATGGATAGTATTTATGATAGACATTGTCACTATATTGATTGGAAATTAGAGCCTAATATGGATTTGTTTGGAGTAAATTGTGCTATAGATGTAATAAAAGAATATAATCCAGATTTAATGTTAATACATCTAGCAACTTTGGACCATACACGACATAACCATGGTTTGTTTAATGAAAAAGTAAATGAAGCCTTGAAAATGAATGATAAATGGTTAGGAGATATAATTCAAGCTACAAAGGATGCAGGTACATATGAAGATACAAATTTTATAATACTCGGAGACCATGGTCATCTTAGAGTTGATAAAGTTGTAAATCCAAATGTTTTACTTAAATCACATGGATTTATAACAGTAGAAAATGGAGTAGTTAAGAATTTTGATGCCTATGTAAATTCGTCAGGTATATCAGCACAGATAATAGTAAATAACTCAAATAGATTAGAAGAGTTGAGAGTATTGCTTGAAGAATTTAAAGAAGAATTATTTATAGAGAATATATTTACCAGAGAAGAAGCATCCAATCTTGGACTTGAAGGCGACTTTGAAATGGTAATTGAAGGAATTGAAGGAATTTCATTTGGAAATGATTTAGAAGGAAATATTATAAAGGATTCTGATATAAAAGATTACAAGTTTGCTGTTGCTACACATGGTCATTTACCTACTAAGGGGAATAGACCTCCGTTTATAGCTTTTGGACCTAAAATAAAAACAGGCGTAGTAGAGGAAGAAGGCGACTTAAGAGCTCATGCAGCAACTATATTAAGACTATTCGATTTGAAGCTAGACGGAGTTGAAAAAGAAGCATTTGATTTCATTATATAAACTGGATAAAGTATTTATTTTCCATTACTTATAGACTTCTATTATAAAGATAGAAGTCTTTTTATATATTTTAGATTTAAGTAAAATTTAAATGGGTAAAATATTTAAAATAACTGAAACAATTCTAGAAAGGTATGATATAATAATACATGTTAGGAACTAATGTTCGAAAAGAAGGAGTGATACTATGGATTTTAAAATAAAGTCAGACTTCAAACCAACAGGTGACCAACCAGAAGCTATTAAATCAATAGTGGATTCTATAAATAGAAATGAAAAATTTTCGACATTGTTAGGTGTAACAGGTTCAGGAAAAACATTCACAATGGCAAATATAATACAACAAGTTAAAAAACCTACCCTAATAATGGCTCATAATAAAACACTAGCAGCACAACTTTATAGTGAGTTTAAAGAATTTTTCCCAGACAATGCAGTTGAATATTTTGTAAGTTACTATGATTACTATCAACCAGAGGCATATGTAGCTCACAGTGACACTTATATAGAAAAAGATGCAAGTATAAATGACGAAATAGATAAACTTCGACATTCTGCTACAGCATCTATTTTAGAAAGAAGAGATACTATAATAATATCTTCAGTATCTTGTATATATGGTTTGGGGGATCCAAAAGATTATAAAGAACTTATGTTATCTATAAGACCTGGTATGCAGAAGGATAGAGATGATGTAATAAAAAGGTTAATAGAGATACAATATGAAAGAAATGATATAAATTTTACAAGAGGGACTTTTAGAGTTAGAGGAGATATATTAGAAATATTTCCAGCTAGCAATGATGAAAAAGCAATAAGAATAGAGTTCTTTGGTGATGAAATAGATAGAATAACAGAAATTGATTATGTAACAGGAAAGATTGTTGGGACAAGAAATCATGTTGTTATCTTCCCCGCATCTCACTATGTAACAACACCAGAAAGAATTGAAAATGCAATTGTTCAAATTGAAGATGAACTTCAAGAACAAATTGAGACTTTTAAAGAAAATGATAGGCTTTTAGAAGCACAACGGATTGAGCAAAGAACGAAGTATGACATAGAAATGTTAAAGGAGATAGGGTTTTGTCAGGGGATAGAAAACTACTCAAGGCATATTACTGGAAGAGAAGAAGGAGAAAGACCATATACATTAATGGATTTCTTTCCAGATGATTATTTGATAATTGTAGATGAGGCACATGTTACTATTCCGCAAGTAAGAGGAATGTACGCAGGAGATAGATCAAGAAAAACATCTCTTATAGAAAATGGATTTAGATTACCTTCTGCACTTGATAATAGACCGTTAAATTTTCAAGAATTTGAAGGAAACATAAATCAAATATTGTTTGTAAGTGCTACACCAGGTCCTTATGAAATTCAACATTCTGAGACTATAGCTGAACAGATAATAAGACCAACAGGTCTTTTAGACCCAATTGTAGAAGTAAGACCTATAAATAATCAGATAGATAATTTAGTAGGGGAAATAACTAAAACAATAGAAAAAAATGAAAGAGTGCTTATAACCACTTTAACTAAAAAAATGAGTGAAGATTTAACTAATTACCTTAAAGAAATAGGAATAAAAGTTAAATATCTACATTCAGATATAGTTACATTAGAAAGAACAGAGATAATAAGAGACTTAAGACTGGGAAAATTTGATGTACTTGTAGGAATAAATTTACTTAGAGAAGGTCTAGATATACCAGAAGTTTCACTTATAGCAATTTTAGATGCAGACAAAGAAGGTTTCTTACGTTCCGAAACAGCATTAATACAAACTATTGGACGTGCAGCTAGAAATGAAAATGGAAGAGTTATTATGTATGCTGATAGGATAACTGATTCAATGCAAAATGCTATTGATGAGACAAAAAGAAGAAGAGCTATACAGAATTTATATAATGAAGAACACAACATAACTCCTAAGACTATACAAAAAAGTGTAAGAGATAGTATAGAAGCAACTAAAGTTGCAGAGGAAGAAGTTGTCTATGGAATAACTGATACAGATGATAAAGAAGAGATAAAAGATAATATAGAAAAATTAAAATCAGAGATGATGGAAGCTGCTCAAAACTTACAATTTGAGAGAGCGGCAGAATTAAGAGATAAGGTAAAACAGTTGGAAGAAAAATTGGAAAAATAGAAAGGTAAAAACAAGGTTATGGAAGATAAAATTATAATAAGAGGAGCAAAAGAGCATAATTTAAAAAATGTAGATTTAGAGTTACCAAGAGATAAGTTTATAGTTTTTACAGGATTGTCTGGTTCTGGAAAGTCATCTTTGGCATTTGATACGATATATGCAGAAGGCCAAAGAAGATATGTAGAGAGTTTGTCTGCTTATGCTAGACAGTTTTTAGGGCAAATGGAAAAGCCAAATGTAGAATATATTGAAGGTCTATCACCAGCTATTTCAATAGATCAGAAGACTACTTCAAAGAATCCACGCTCTACAGTTGGAACAGTAACAGAAATATATGACTATTTGAGATTGTTATTTGCAAGAGTAGGCGATGTATATTGTCCTACATGTGGTGAAAAAATAAGTCAAATGACTATTCAAGAAATAGTTGATAAAATGCTAGATTTTCCAGATAGAACTAAGTTGCAAATACTTTCGCCAATTGTTAGAGGTCAAAAAGGTACACATAAAAAGGTCTTAGATAATATTAAAAAAGAAGGATTTGTAAGAGTTAGAGTTGATGGAGAAAACTATGAAGTAAGTGATGATATTGTTTTAACTAAAAACCAAAAACACAGTATAGAAGTAGTAGTGGATAGAATAGTAGTCAAAGATGGAATAGAATCTAGACTTGCAGATTCAATTGAAACTGCGGTTAAACTATCAGATGGCCTTGTAATAGCTCAAATAATAGATGGAGAAGAGATTCTTTTCTCAACTAAATTTGCATGTCCAGAACATGGAATTGGGATAGAAGAATTATCTCCAAGAATGTTTTCATTTAATGCTCCTTTTGGAGCTTGTGATGTTTGTAATGGTCTTGGGGAAAGTAAAGAAGTTGACCCAGAACTAGTTGTACCAAATAAAGATTTATCAATAAAACAAGGTGCCGTGGCTGCTTGGGGTTCAACAGGTGTCAACGACGATACTTATTATAGCAAAATGATAAAAAGTTTAGCTGAGCATTTTAAGGTATCTTTGACAACTCCATTTAAAGATTTACCAGAAGATTTTGTTCAAGAGTTACTTTATGGTAAGGATAATATAATGGTAGAGTTTGTTTATGAATCAAAATTTGGAGGAACTAGAAATTATAAATCATATTTTGAAGGAGTAGTAGTAAACTTAGAGAGAAGATACAAAGAAACTAACTCAGAGTATATGAGAGACAAAATTGAAGAATATATGGCAGAAAGACCTTGTCCAAAATGTAAGGGATTGAGACTTAAAAAAGAGGTTTTATCTGTTTTAGTTGATGGAAAAAATATAATGGAAGTAACAAACTTATCTGTTAACGAATTGATAGATTTTATGGAAAATGTAACTCTTACAGAAAAGCAAAGATTTATAGCTCATGAGATTATAAAAGAGATAAAGGGAAGAGCTAAGTTTTTAAGAGATGTTGGTCTTGATTATTTGAATTTATCAAGAAAAGCTGGAACACTTTCAGGAGGAGAAGCGCAACGTATAAGATTAGCAACTCAAATCGGTTCAGCATTAGTTGGAGTGTTATATGTGCTTGATGAGCCAAGTATAGGTCTTCATCAAAGAGATAATGACAGACTTATAGGCACTCTTAGACATCTAACAGATTTAGGAAATACTTTAATTGTTGTAGAACATGATGAAGATACAATGAGAGAAGCTGATTATGTTATAGACATTGGACCTGGTGCAGGTATACATGGTGGTGAGATAGTTGCACAAGGAACTTTAGATGAAATAATAGAAAATGAAAACTCAATAACAGGTCAGTACTTAAGTGGAAAAAAACAAATATTAGTTCCTGAGACTACTAGAGAAGGAAATGGAAGTTTTATAGAAGTAATCAAAGCATCAGAAAATAACCTAAAAAATATTGATGTAAAATTGCCATTAGGTAAGTTTACATGTATAACAGGTGTTTCAGGTTCTGGGAAAAGTACACTAATAAATGACATACTTTATAAAGGTGTTGCAAGTAAAGTGAATAGACTAAAACAAAGAGCTGGTAAGCACAAAGAAATAAAAGGAATTGAAAATATAGATAAGGTTATAAATATTGACCAAAGTCCAATTGGAAGAACACCTCGTTCAAATCCAGCTACTTATACAGGGGTATTTGACTTTATAAGGGATATTTTTGCTGCTACTAATGAAGCTAAAGCAAGAGGATATAAAAAGGGAAGATTTAGTTTTAATGTAAAAGGTGGTAGATGTGAAGCTTGTAAAGGTGATGGAATAATAAAAATAGAGATGCACTTTCTACCAGATGTATATGTTCCTTGTGAGGTTTGTAAGGGTGAAAGATACAATAGGGAAACATTACAAGTAAAATACAAAGATAAAACTATATCTGATATACTAGATATGAATGTAGAAGAAGCTGTTGAGTTTTTTGAAAATATACCAAACATAAAAAGAAAGCTAGATACATTGATGGATGTAGGTCTTTCATACATTAAATTAGGACAGCCTTCAACTCAATTGTCTGGAGGAGAAGCACAACGTATAAAATTAGCATCAGAACTTAGTAAAAGACCAACAGGAAAGACTTTATATATATTAGATGAACCTACTACAGGACTTCATATGGCAGATGTAGATAAGTTAATTCACGTATTACAAAGATTAGCAGATACAGGAAATACAATTATAGTTATAGAACATAATCTAGATGTTATAAAGACTTGTGATTATGTAATAGACCTAGGACCAGAGGGTGGAGATAAAGGTGGAACTATAGTTGCAACTGGAACACCAGAAGAAGTATCTAAAGTTGAAGGGTCTTATACAGGTCAATTCTTAAGTAAATATTTCTCTTAGGTTATATAAACTGTGTAAAATTTTAACTGTAAATATATAAAAATAAGTTGAAAATATTAGAAGTAAATAAATTAAAAATAAATTGTAGATAATTACCAAACATAAAGTCCATATTGTTCTTCGTATTTGAGATTGCTTTTAAATCAATTATAGAAGATGATATGGACTTTAACTTGTGTACAATGCTGGAAATTGAATAACTTTTTAATTTTCACATTTTAGGGTATAATTTTAATATAAAACTTAATGTTTTGGAGGGCGATATGTTTGATATACAAGACCACTTAAAAAAATTACCTTCTGAGCCTGGTGTATATTTAATGAAGGATAAATACGACCATATAATATATGTGGGAAAAGCCATATCTCTAAAAAATAGAGTAAGGCAGTATTTTCAATCTTCAAAAAACCATACATCTAAAGTAAAATCTATGGTTAAGAATATATATAAATTTGAATACATTATAACAGATTCAGAGTTGGAAGCATTAATACTTGAATGTAATTTAATAAAAAGATATAGACCAAAGTATAATGTGTTACTTAGAGATGATAAAACTTACCCATATATTAAGGTGACTACAAATGAAGATTATCCAAGGATTTTAAAGGTTAGAAGGGTTCTTAAAGATAAAGCAAAGTATTTTGGACCATATACTAATATAACTGCGGTAAATGATACTTTAGACCTTATAAACAGTACCTATCCAATAAGAAGTTGTAAAATTGACATAGAAAAAGCGATAAAAAATAAAACAAGACCTTGTTTAAACTTACACATAAATAAGTGCTTAGGACCTTGTACAGGAAATGTATCCAAAGAAGAATATGGAAAGATGATAGAAGAAATTATAATGTGTCTATCGGGGAAAGAAGAAAAGTTGATGGAGCTCTTAAAAGAAAAGATGAATGAGAGTTCTATGAATTTTAGATTTGAAGAAGCAGCTATATATAGAGATAAAATAAAGAGTCTTGAAGAAATGATACAAAAACAAAAAATAGATGCTACTGTAACCGATTTAAATCAGGATGTAGTTGCGATGGCAAGAGCTCATAATGAAGCCTGTGTACAAGTATTTTTTATTAGAAATGGTAAGATTGTTGGGAGAGAACACTTTATACTAGAAGGGGTAATGGATAGCCCAAGAGCTTCTATATTGAGTTCATTTGTAAAACAATTTTACAATGAGCAAGAATATATACCTAAAGAACTAATTATAGAAGATGAGATAGAAGACAGTTGTATATTAGAAGAATGGCTATCGTCTAAAAAAGGGCAAAAAGTAACAATAAGAGTACCACAAAAAGGAGAGAAAAAAAGCCTAGTTGAAATGGTGAGAAAAAATGCAGTAGAGTACCTTGAAAAATTTTCTGATATGAACAAAAGGAAATATGAAAAAAGTATTGGAGCATTAGAAGAATTAAAACGATTGTTAAACTTAGAAAAATTGCCAATAAGAATAGAGTCTTTTGATATATCAAATATACAAGGAGTAGATTCAATTGGTTCTATGGTAGTCTATACAAATGCTAAAAAAGATAAAAAAGAGTATAGAAGATATAAAATAAAAACAGTCATTGGACCTAATGATTATGATTCCATGGCTGAAATTGTAGATAGAAGATTGAAACATGGAAATTTACCTGATCTTATATTGTTGGATGGAGGAAAGGGACAGGTTAGCGCTGTAAAAAAAGTATTAGAACTTAATGATGTAGACATACCACTTTGGGGAATGTACAAAGACGATAAGCATAGGACTAAAGGGTTAATATGTAAAGAAAAAGAAATCGAGTTGGATAAGACAACTAGTTTATATAGATTTATTGCTAGTATACAAGAAGAAGTTCATAATTATGCAATAACATATCATAGAAGTCTAAGAAATAAAGCTTTGACAAAATCTATCTTAGATGATATACAAGGGATAGGTGAAAAAAGAAAAAAAGCACTGATGAGTCATTTTAAAGATGTAGAAGCCATAAAAGAAGCTACTTTTGAAGAACTTTTAGAAGTAGAAGGAATGAATAAAAGCATTGTAGAGAATGTTTATAATTTTTTTAGGAAGGAAGAAATTTGATGGAAACTAGCAATAAAGTATCAATAAGAGAAATAATAAAAGATTTAAAACTTAAAGTAGTATACATGCCTGATGATGTAGATTATTATGTATACTCTCAAGATATAAATAGACCAGGTTTACAATTTGCAGGATATTTTGATTACTTTGCATATGAGAGAATACAAATAGTTGGAAAAACAGAATATAATTTCTTTGGATTGATGGATAATGAAATTCGAGAAGAGGTACTAAATAGATTTTTCTCATATGAAATACCAGCTTTAATAATTTCTAGAGATTTAGAAATAAAACCAGATGTGATTGAAAAGGCTAAAAAGTATAAGAGAATACTTTTAAGTACAAACAGAAACACAACTAGACTTATAAATAGATTATCAAACTATTTAGATAATAAGTTAGCACCACATACAACGATTCATGGAGTTTTAGTTGATATTTATGGTATAGGTGTTTTGATAAAGGGTGAGAGTAGTATAGGAAAGTCAGAAACAGCATTAGAACTAATTCAGAGAGGTAATAGATTAGTTGCAGATGATGCTGTAGAAATAAGAAAATTAGATGAAAGTATGTTGATGGGTCAGTCTCCTGAATTAATAAGACATTTCCTAGAGATAAGAGGAATAGGTATAATAGACGTCAGAAGTCTATATGGTGTAGGAGCTATCAAAAATTCTAAAATGATAGATTTAGTAGTACATTTAGAAGCTTGGGATGAAAATAAGTATTATGATAGGCTTGGATTAGATAAAGAATATGAAGAAATACTTGGTGTTAATGTAGAGAAGTTAGTTGTTCCTGTAAAGCCTGGAAGAAATACTGCTATGATACTAGAAGTAGCAGCAATGAATTTTAGACAAAGAGGAATGGGGTATGATGCAGCTCAAGAATTTACTAAGAAACTATCAAAACTTATTGATACTAAGTAATAGAGAGTGCATATAAAATAAAATTGTATAGAATAGTTATAAAATATATATTATATAATTGGAGTTTAAATTAGCTTTTAAGGTTATTAGTTTAAATTTAATACTATATTTAAATTTATTATATGATAAGGAAGTTGGAGTCTTTATGGGAATGAACTATTTTAGTAAGCTTTTAGAAAGTACTACTGAAAAAGAACTGCTCTTAAATAAAAAATCAAATAATATAAGTACAGCTAGATTAATATCTTTTTTAATATTGATAGCGGGATTTGCTATTGGATTTTACAATAAAAATATAGTAGGTATTTTTGTTGGAATTGTAGCATTGATTCTATTTATTTCACTTTTAGTTATTCATAATAAAATAAAAGAGGAAGAATCGTATTTTAAGAGTAAGTGTGAAGTGCTGGATAAGTATGTTAAGAGATTTGGTGATGAGTGGAAAGAATTCAAAATAGATGGAAAAGAATATATACAAGAAGAAAATTCACAAGCAAAAGATTTAGACTTATTTGGAAGAGCATCACTATATCAGTATATTTGTATAGCTAATACATCCTATGGAAAGAAGTCTTTAGCTAAGTCCTTATGGAATGAAAATCCAAACGATAATATAATCCTAGAAAGACAAACAGCAGTAAAAGAGCTATTATCAAAACAGGATTTTTCTATCCATATTCAGACCTTGAGTAATATAATTGGTAAGGAACAAAAAACCAACTCTGATGGAAGTATAGAGTCATTTATAGAGTATGGAGAAGATAAAAAAGTATATATACCTAAGTGGATGCATGTTTTTACTTGGGGTTTGCCTACTGCAACAATACTATCTTTTATATTTTTTATATTAGGGTTTTTGCCTATGCTACCTGTTTTTTTACTTTTTGTACTTCAGCTAGGATTTGGTGGGTTTGGGAATACAAAGCTTATGCAGACTTTATCCCCATTATTCTCATTTAGTAGAAGTATACAAGTATATGAAAAGATGTTTGAAGTTTTAGAGAAAGAGACATTTGAAAGCCCATATTTAAAAGAATTACAAGCAAAACTTTCTAAAGGTAATGGTGTTTCAAAAGGTATTAAACAGCTGAACTCAATAGGTAATGCAGTAAACTTAAGATATAATCAAATAGTTTATATACTTGCTTGTGGTGTTCTTATGTGGAATTATCACTGTGCAGAATCTCTAGAAAGATGGAAAAGTGTATATGGAAATCAAATTAGAGGATGGCTTGAATCTATTGGAGAGTTTGAAGCTTTGATAAGTTTAACTATTATTGGTCAAGTAAAAGAAAATACATGTTTTCCAATAATAAAAAGCGAAAGTATTCCAAAGTTAGAAGTTGAAGAAGTATACCATCCATTAATAGCAGAGAAAACTGTTGTAGCAAATTCAATAAAATTAAATTCTCAAACCTGTATCATTACAGGTTCAAATATGTCAGGGAAGACGACATTTTTAAGAAGTATTGGTGTAAATTTAGTATTGGCGTATGCAGGTGCTCCAGTATGTGCTAAAAATTTTGATGCCACATGTATGTATATATTTACATCTATGAGAATACAAGATGATGTAAGCCAAGGTATATCAACTTTTTATGCTGAAATTCTCAGAATAAAATCAATGATTCAATATAGTATAAAAGAATTACCGATGTTAGTTTTAGTTGATGAGATTTTTAAAGGAACTAACTCTGCTGATAGAATTATTGGAGCAAGTGAGGCAGTAAAGAAACTATCAAAGCCATGGATTATAAGTATGGTTACAACACATGATTTTGAGTTATGTGACCTTTCAAGTGGTGGAGATGTAGAGATTGTAAACTACCATTTTTCAGAGTACTATGTTGATGATAAAATCTATTTTGACTATGCCATAAAAGATGGAAGATGTAAGACTACAAATGCAAAACAGCTTATGAAAATGGCAGGGATACTTTAAGAAAGATAAGCGTAGAAATGTAGCTTATTATGATTAAAATAGAAAGGATTGTATAAAGTACTTAAAAGCACTTTATACAATCCTTTTATTTGAGAATATTTTAGTTTGAGACTGTAAATTAATTTGTGCTTTTAAAGATAATTTCTACTTTATAGCAACAATTATTTATTTACTATTAATATTTCCCAATATATGAATTTTATTCTAATAAATTGTAAAAAATATATACTG
>NZ_JACVWH010000031.1:0-16473 GCF_020658495.1 Clostridioides sp. ES-S-0048-02 | reverse complement strand
TCTTTGATGGATATAGACCACAATTCTATTTCAGAACAACAGATGTAACAGGAGCTTGTAAGTTACCAGATGGAATAGAAATGGTAATGCCTGGAGATAACGTAACAATGGAAGTAGACTTAATAAATTCAATAGTTGTAGAAGAAGGATTAAGATTCTCAATAAGAGAAGGTGGAAGAACAGTAGCTTCAGGCGTTGTTGCTACAATAATAGAGTAATTCTTATTATTAAACTGATGGATTAAAGAATAATAAAAAGAGGGGTTATGCTCCTCTTTTTTTAACATAGAAATACAAAAACATTGACACAGCATAGGATTTTGTGATACCTTATACAAGGTAATGATTATAGGAAGTTAATAATATCTTAAATACTGTAGATTTTTAATAAATACATATTTTAAAGATATTATATTCACATATATTAACAATATATATTATTGTATTACAAAGTTGGAGGTGTATCAGATGAGAGTTAAAGTAACTTTAGCATGTACAGAGTGTAAGCAAAGAAACTACAACACTACTAAGAATAAGAAAAATAATCCAGACAGAATAGAATTACAAAAATATTGTAGATTCTGTAAAAAGCATACAACTCATAAAGAAACAAAATAGTTTTATAAGGATGTGAGTATGGAATGGCTGCCCAAACAAATGACGGTGCAAAAACTAAAAAGAGATTCAGTTTATTTGGTTATTTAAAAGAAACTAAACAAGAATTGAAAAGAGTTACATGGCCGACAAAAAAAGAATTGTTTAAAAACACAGGTATAGTTTTAACTGTAGTTATTTCATGCACTATATTAGTATGGGGTATAGACACTATATTATCTGGTGCACTAGCGTTATTACTAAAATAGACGAAAAGAGGTAAGTTAAATGTCAGAATTACAAGAAGCAAGTTGGTATGTAGTTCATACTTATTCGGGACATGAAAATAAAGTTAAAGCTACAATAGAAAAAGCAGTTAAAACAAGAAGTATGGAAGACTGCATAAGACAAGTAGTTGTTCCAACAGAAGAAGTAGTGGAAACTACTAAAACTGGAAAAGAAAAAACTAGACAACGTAAAGTTTATCCAAGTTATGTTTTGGTTAAAATGATAATAACTGATGAATCTTGGTATGTAGTAAGAAATACTAAGGGAGTTACAGGTTTCGTTGGACCTGGTTCAAAACCAGTACCATTAAGTGAAGAAGAAGTTAAAGCTATGGGTATAGATACAACTGAACCTAAAGTAGTAAATAGTGATATTGAATTTGAAATAGGAGATACAGTAAAGGTATCTCAAGGACCATTTAGTGGACAAGTAGGAAACATAGAAGAAATTGACTTAGAAAACAGAGAAGTTAAAGTATGCATAAATGCATTTGGTAAAAGGACTCTATTTGTAATAGAGCTTGAAGGTATAGAAAAAATCTAATACTATTATTATAGAAAAATCTGAGGAGGTGCGCTCAAAATGGCTAAAAAAGTTATAGGTCAAATAAAATTACAAATACCTGCAGGAAAGGCTACTCCAGCGCCACCAGTTGGACCAGCATTAGGACAACATGGTGTTAATATAATGGGATTCACAAAAGAATTTAATGCTAAAACTGCAGATCAAGCTGGAATGATAATACCAGTTGTTATAACTGTATATCAAGATAGATCATTCAGTTTTATAACAAAAACTCCACCAGCTGCAGTTTTAATTAAAAAAGCATTAAACTTAAAATCAGGTTCTGGAGAACCAAACAAAAAGAAAGTTGCTAAAATAACTTCAGCTCAAGTAAGAGAAATAGCTGAATTAAAAATGCCTGACTTAAATGCTGCATCATTAGAAGCTGCTATGAGTATGATAGCTGGTACTGCTAGAAGCATGGGTGTCGTAGTAGAAGACTAATTAAAAGATACACTTTTTTTTATAAAGTGGGAGGCGAAAAGCCGAGATTAACCACAAGGAGGAAAATAAAATGGCTAAAAAAGGTAAAAGATATGCAGGTGCATTACAAAAAGTAGATAGAACTAAGTTCTATGATGCATCAGAAGCATTAACATTAGTTTCAGATATAGCTGGAGCTAAATTTGACGAAACAGTAGAAGCACACATTAAATTAGGTGTTGACTCAAGACATGCTGATCAACAAGTAAGAGGTGCAGTTGTATTACCTCACGGAACAGGTAAAACTAAAAGAGTTTTAGTTTTTGCTAAAGGTGAAAAAGCTAAGGAAGCTGAACAAGCTGGTGCTGATTTTGTAGGAGCTGAAGAATTAGTTCAAAAAATACAAGGTGAAAACTGGTTTGATTTTGATATAGTAGTTGCTACTCCAGACATGATGGGTGTAGTAGGTAGATTAGGTAGAGTATTAGGACCAAAAGGTTTAATGCCAAACCCTAAATCAGGAACAGTTACATTTGATGTAGCTAAAGCTATAGATGAAATAAAAGCTGGTAAAGTTGAATACAGATTAGACAAAACTAACATAATACACGTTCCAGTAGGAAAAGTATCATTTGGTGGAGAAAAATTATCTGAAAACTTTGCTACATTAATGGATGCTATAATAAAAGCTAAACCAGCTGCTGCTAAAGGACAATATTTAAGAAGTATAACTGTAGCTTCTTCAATGGGACCTGGAGTTAAAATAAACCCAGCAAGAACAGCTGAATAATAAAACTGTTGACACAGGTTGACAAAAATGTTATCATATCATTTGTCAATGTAAAAAAGAATAGATTTGCCGTAGATAGTGGGTGCGAAAGCTTAATATCCCACCGAGGTTTTAGATAAATTGAGATTACTAAAGCTTTTGATGTCTACTTTTGGCAACAAAAGCTTTTTATAATGTTGCGGTAAATACTAAGCCTATTTGGTGAAGGAGGTGCACATCTAGATGAGAAAAGCTATAGAAATTAAATCAGAAGTTGTTTCTGAAATAGTTGAAAAGTTACAAAAATCTTCTGCTGCCGTTGTTGTTGATTACAAAGGGTTAACAGTTGAAGAAGTAACTGAGTTAAGAAAACAAATGAGAGAAGCTGGTGTAGATTACAAAGTATATAAAAATACTTTAGTTAGAAGAGCAGCTAAAGAAGTTGGTATAGAGCAATTCAATGAAGAATTATTAATTGGTACTAATGCTATAGCATTTGGATATGATGATCCAGTTGCTCCAGCTAGAATATTAAAAGGATTCATGGATTCTCATCCAAAGATGAAATTAAAGATGGGTGTTGTAGAAGGTGTATTCTATGACGAAGCTAAGATTGTTGAAATGGCTAACATACCATCAAGAGAAGTTCTTATCGCTAAATTACTTGGTAGCTTAAAAGCTCCAATATCAAACTTTGCATACTTAATAGATGCAATAGCGAAAAAGGCAGAAGGTCAAGAAGAAGCTTAATTGCTTAACTAAAAAATTATAAATATTAATTTGAAAAGAAAATTCGGAGGTGCTAAAAATGACAATAGAACAAATATTAGAAGCTATAGAAAATATGAAAGTTTTAGAATTAAATGAATTAGTTAAAGCTGCTGAAGAAAAATTCGGCGTATCAGCTTCAGCTCCAGTAATGGTAGCTGGTGCAGCTGCTGGTGGACCAGCTGCTGAAGAAAAAACTGAGTTTGATGTAGTATTAGCTGAGGTTGGTTCTTCAAAAGTTGGAGTTATAAAAGCAGTTAGAGAAATAACAGGATTAGGATTAAAAGAAGCTAAAGAAGTAGTTGACAATGCTCCTAAGACAGTTAAAGAAGGAGCTTCTAAAGAAGAAGCTGATCAAATAAAAGAAAAATTAGAAGCTGCTGGAGCTAAAGTAGAAGTTAAGTAGTTTCTTTAAAAAGATACCCATTTGGGTATCTTTTTTTATTTATAAAAAATTGTGAATAGAATATTTCTATAAAATAAAAAAAATTTATATAATAGTATTAAATTAAGGGTATCATATAGTTTGTAATGAGATTTTAATTTAATACTATTAAAGAATATGTTTTTACTATGTTAAATACAGATGTTAAATTAAAATATAAACAATTATTGTAATGTGCATATATAAGGTGATATAATAAAAGACAAATTATATAAAACTACATATTGTTTTAAAAATTTACAAAAATACTTTAAAAATAAAATGTAATAAATAATTAATTAACAAATACAAATTTAAAATGAGTGAAATACTTCTAAAAATCGAAATATGTAGATTTCAAGAAATGCATTTAAGGAGGAGTTAATAATGGAAAAATTACAAGGTAAAGTTGCAGTGGTTACTGCAGCAACTAAAGGTATTGGATTAGCATCAGCTGAAATATTGGCACAAAATGGAGCAGTTGTATATTTAGCAGCTCGTTCAGAAGAATTGGCTAATGAAGTTATAGACAGAATAAGTGCAGAAGGCGGGTGTGCTAAGTTTGTTTATTTTAATGCTCGTGAAGAAGAAACGTTTACTTCAATGATAGAAGATGTAGTTAAAAAAGAAGGTAAGATAGATATACTTGTAAATAATTTTGGTTCAACAAATCCCTCACTTGATAAAGACCTTTTAACTGGAGATACAGATAATTTCTTTGATACAGTAAATACTAATTTAAAAAGTGTATATTTACCATGTAAAGCTGCTATTCCTCATATGATAAAGAATGGCAAGGGAAGTATAATAAATATATCTAGTATAGGTTCAGTATTGCCTGACCTATCTAGAATAGCTTATTGTGTATCAAAATCAGCAATCAACTCATTAACTCAAAATATAGCAACACAATATGCAAAAGACAATGTTAGATGTAATGCTGTACTTCCAGGCCTTATTGCAACCAAAGCTGCTTTAGATAATATGTCTCCAGAATTCATAAAGGAGTTCCTAAAGCATGTTCCTTTAAATCGTATAGGGAAACCAGAAGACATAGCAAAAGCTGTTTTATTCTATGCTAGTGATGATTCATCCTTTATAACAGGAGACTTACTTGAAGTAGCTGGAGGATTTGGTTTACCTACGCCACAGTTTGCAGATAATATATTAGGATAATTATAATTACTAATATAATAGTAAAAATAAAAAACTTAATTATAGTAGAAATTCTATTTTTATAAAGACTGTAGATATAATTTATGATGGAAATAGTTTAAGATTTAAAACTCCAGATTAAATTCATTTATGGTCTTTATTTTGTATATTTAACAGCTTTTGTATAAATATAATTATTTACTAGTACTTATTTATGAAATTATAATTAAATATGGGTATGGTATTAGAATGTAACTTTTTCTAGAAAATTAAACCGATAAATGAAAAAATTGGATTTTATATTGGAGAATTGTACATAATACATAATATATGCTTAAAATAATTTACAAAAAATCAAAAATAATGCATAGTTTACATATAAGATAAAAAATATATTGAAAAATACTTGACATTATGCTAAAATTATTAGATGCGTTAGAATGAACTATTGTTTTATTTTTAATTATTGAGAGGTGAAAAGTGAATGCCACATCCTGTCACGATAGGTAAAAGAACTAGAATGAGCTTTTCTAAAATTAAGGAAATAGCTGATGTGCCAAATCTTATAGAAATTCAAGTAGATTCCTATGAGTGGTTTTTAAAAGAAGGTTTAAAAGAAGTGTTTGATGATATTTCACCAATAGAAGATTATACTGGTAATCTTATATTGGAATTTGTTGACTACTCTTTAGACGATAAACCAAAGTACGATATAGAAGAGTGTAAAGAGAGAGATGCTACATATTGTGCACCTCTAAAAGTTAAGGTAAGACTTATAAATAAAGAAACAGGTGAAATAAAAGAACAAGAAGTATTTATGGGTGACTTCCCTTTAATGACAGAAAGAGGAACTTTCGTTATAAATGGGGCAGAAAGAGTTATCGTAAGTCAATTAGTTAGATCTCCTGGTGTTTACTATGCGGAAGAGAGAGATAAAACAGGTAAGAGATTAATTTCATCTACTGTAATTCCTAATAGAGGAGCATGGTTAGAATATGAAACAGATTCTAACGATGTAATATCTGTAAGAGTTGATAGAACAAGAAAACAACCAGTTACAGTTTTACTTAGAGCTTTAGGAATAGGGACAGATGCAGAAATAATTGACCTTTTAGGAGAAGACGAAAGATTATCTGCTACATTAGAAAAAGATAATACTAAAACAGTAGAGGAAGGTCTTGTTGAGATATATAAAAAATTAAGACCAGGTGAACCACCTACTGTAGAAAGTGCATCATCTTTACTAAATGCTTTATTCTTTGATCCAAAGAGATATGATTTAGCAAAAGTTGGTAGATACAAATTTAATAAAAAACTTGCTTTATGCTATAGAATTATGAATAGAATTTCAGCAGAAGACATAATAAATCCTGAAACAGGAGAAGTATTTGTAAAAGCTGGAGAAAAAATAAGCTATGAGTTAGCTAAAGATATACAAAATGCAGGTATAAATGTAGTAAATCTATTAATGGATGATGATAAGAAAGTTAGAGTTATAGGAAATAATTTTGTAGACATTAAGTCTCATATTGATTTTGACATAGATGATTTAAACATAAAAGAAAAAGTGCATTATCCAACATTAAAAGAAATTTTAGATGGATATAGTGACGAAGAAGAAATAAAAGAAGCTATAAAATCAAGAATTAAAGAACTTATACCAAAACATATATTATTAGACGATATAATAGCTTCAATAAGTTATGAATTCAATATCTTCTATAATATAGGAAATATTGATGATATAGACCATTTAGGAAATAGAAGAATAAGATCTGTAGGAGAATTATTACAAAACCAAGTTAGAATTGGTCTTTCAAGAATGGAAAGAGTCATAAAAGAAAGAATGACAGTTCAAGATATGGAAGCTATAACGCCTCAAGCGTTAGTTAACATAAGACCAGTTTCAGCTGCAATAAAAGAATTCTTCGGTAGTTCTCAGTTATCTCAGTTCATGGACCAAACAAATCCTTTATCTGAGTTAACACATAAAAGAAGACTATCAGCTCTTGGACCTGGAGGTCTTTCAAGAGAAAGAGCTGGATTCGAAGTGCGTGACGTTCACCATTCACACTACGGTAGAATGTGTCCGATAGAGACTCCAGAAGGGCCAAATATCGGTCTTATAAACTCTCTTGGAACTTATGCAAAAATAAATGAGTTTGGATTTATAGAATCACCATATAGAAAATTTGATAAAGTAACATCAACAGTTACTGATGAGATACATTATTTAACTGCTGATGAAGAAGATTTATTCGTAAGAGCTCAGGCAAATGAGCCATTAACAGACGATGGTAAATTCGTAAACCATAGAGTTGTTTGTAGAACTGTAAATGGTGCTGTTGAAATGGTTCCTGAAAGCAGAGTAGACTATATGGATATATCTCCTAAGCAGGTTGTATCTGTTGCCACTGCTATGATACCTTTCTTAGAAAATGATGACGCCAACCGTGCCCTTATGGGAGCGAACATGCAACGTCAGGCAGTGCCTCTAGTTAGAAGAGAAGCACCAATTATAGGAACTGGTATAGAATATAGAGCTGCAAAAGACTCTGGAGCAGTTGTTGTTGCTAGAAATTCTGGTATAGCAGAAAGAGTAACAGCGGATGAGATAATTATAAAAAGAGAAGATGGAAACAGAGATAGATATAATCTACTTAAGTTTAAACGTTCAAACTCAGGTACTTGTATAAATCAAACACCTATAATAACTAAAGGTGAGCAAATAGTGCAAGGAGATGTTATAGCAGACGGTCCAGCAACTGATTTAGGAGAAGTAGCACTTGGAAGAAACTGTCTTATAGCATTCATGACTTGGGAAGGTTATAACTACGAAGATGCCATATTAATAAATGAAAGATTAGTTAAAGAAGATAGATTATCAACAATTCATATAGAAGAATATGAATGTGAAGCTAGAGATACAAAACTAGGGCCAGAGGAAATAACTAGAGATATACCTAATGTTGGAGATAGTGCAATTAAGAACTTAGATGACAGAGGTATAATAAGAATAGGTGCAGAAGTAGATTCAGGAGATATACTAGTTGGTAAAGTAACTCCAAAAGGAGAAACTGAACTTACTGCTGAGGAAAGATTACTTCGTGCAATATTTGGTGAAAAGGCTAGAGAAGTTAGAGACACTTCACTTAAAGTACCTCATGGTGAATCTGGTATAATAGTTGATGTAAAAGTATTTACTAGAGAAAATGGAGATGATTTATCTCCAGGAGTAAATGAATTAGTAAGATGTTATATAGCTAAAAAGAGAAAAATAAAAGTTGGAGATAAAATGGCTGGTCGTCATGGTAATAAAGGGGTTATCTCTAGAATATTACCAGAAGAAGATATGCCATTCATGGAAAATGGAACTCCACTAGATATAATACTTAACCCACAAGGTATACCATCACGTATGAACATCGGTCAGGTTTTAGAGGTTCATTTAGGACTTGCTGCTAAGACTTTAGGATGGTATGTTGCAACATCAGTATTTGATGGTGCCAATGAGTATGATATAATGGATGCTCTTGAAGAAGCTGGATATTCTAGAGATGGTAAATTAACTTTATATGATGGTAGAACAGGTGAAACTTTTGATAATAGAATAACTGTTGGATATATGTACTACTTAAAACTACATCATTTAGTTGATGAAAAACTACATGCAAGAAGTACTGGACCATACTCATTAGTTACTCAACAGCCACTAGGTGGTAAAGCACAATTTGGTGGACAAAGATTTGGAGAGATGGAGGTTTGGGCTCTAGAAGCATATGGAGCTGCTCATATACTTCAAGAAATACTTACTGTCAAGTCTGATGATGTTGTAGGTCGTGTTAGAACTTACGAAGCCATAGTTAAAGGTGAAAACATACCTGAGCCAGGAATCCCAGAATCATTTAAGGTTCTTATAAAAGAACTTCAAAGTTTATGCTTAGATGTAAAAGTATTAACAGATGAAGATCAAGAAATAGAAGTAAGAGAATCTGTAGATGAAGATGACACAATAGGTGAATTTGAACTAGATGTTGTAAATAACATGGGAGAAGTTGAAGAAAGTAATATAATAGAAGAAATTGAAGATGATTTTACGGAAACCGTAGAAGATGAGGATATAGAGAATTTAGAAGAATTTGCTGAAGAAGATTTATTTGAAGAAGAAATAGACTTTGTTGGTGATGACTTTGATGTGTAAATTTAATTAATGTAAATCTCAAATAGAAGGGAGAGAACTCCTTGTTTGAATTAAACAATTTCGAGTCGATAAAAATAGCATTGGCTTCTCCAGAAAAAATAAGACAATGGTCTAGAGGAGAAGTTAAAAAGCCAGAAACTATAAATTACCGTACTTTAAAACCAGAAAAAGATGGTCTTTTCTGTGAAAGAATATTTGGACCACAAAAAGACTGGGAGTGCCATTGTGGTAAATATAGAAGAGTTAGATACAAAGGTGTAGTTTGTGATAGATGTGGAGTAGAAGTAACTAAATCGAAAGTAAGAAGAGAAAGAATGGGACATATAGAGCTAGCAGCTCCTATGTCTCACATCTGGTACTTTAAAGGTATACCAAGTAGAATGGGACTTTTACTTGATATGTCACCAAGATCATTGGAAAAAATACTATACTTTGCTTCATATGTAGTAGTTGATCCAGGAGAAACTGGATTGAATGAGAAGCAGTTATTGACAGAAAAAGAGTATAGAACTGCTCTTGAAAAATATGGATATACTTTTACTGTAGGTATGGGTGCTGAAGCTGTAAAGATATTGTTACAAAACATAGACTTAGAGCAACAAAGCAAAGACCTAAGAGCGGAATTAAAAGACAGTACAGGACAAAAGAAAGTTAGAACAATAAGAAGATTAGAAGTTGTAGAAGCATTTAAAAAATCTGGGAATAAACCAGAATGGATGATTTTAGATGCGATACCAGTAATACCACCAGATTTAAGACCAATGGTACAACTTGATGGTGGAAGATTTGCAACTTCAGACTTAAATGATTTATATAGAAGAGTTATAAACAGAAATAATAGACTTAAGAGATTATTAGAGCTTGGAGCTCCAGATATAATTGTAAGAAATGAAAAGAGAATGCTTCAAGAAGCAGTTGATGCATTAATAGATAATGGTAGAAGAGGTAGACCTGTAACAGGGCCTGGAAATAGACCACTTAAGTCTTTATCAGATATGTTAAAGGGTAAACAAGGTCGTTTCCGTCAAAACTTACTTGGTAAGCGTGTTGACTACTCAGGACGTTCTGTTATAGTTGTTGGACCAGAACTTAAATTCTATCAATGTGGTCTTCCAAAGAAAATGGCACTAGAACTATTTAAGCCATTTGTTATGGATAAACTAGTTAAAGAAGGATATGCACATAATATAAAAAGTGCAAAATCTATAGTAGAAAAAGTTAAGCCAGAAGTTTGGGATGTTTTAGAAGATGTTATAAAAAGCCATCCAGTTCTTCTTAACCGTGCGCCGACTCTGCATAGATTAGGTATACAAGCATTTGAACCAATCTTGGTTGAAGGTAAAGCTATAAAGCTACATCCACTTGTGTGTACAGCTTACAATGCAGACTTCGATGGTGACCAAATGGCAGTCCATGTACCTTTATCAGTAGAAGCACAAGCAGAAGCAAGATTCTTAATGCTTTCTGTAAACAACATTCTTGCTCCTAAAGATGGTTCTCCTATAACTACTCCATCTCAGGATATGGTTTTAGGTTGTTATTATCTAACAATAGAAGCACAAGATGATGCTAAAGGAACAGGAATGGTATTTAAAGACTTTAATGAGCTATTACTTGCTTATTACAATAAATCAGTTCATCTACATGCGTTAGTAAAACTAAAGGTGACTCTTGAAGATGGAAGAAGTTCATTAGTTGAAAGTACAGTTGGTAGATTTATATTTAATGAAAGCATACCTCAAGATTTAGGATTTGTAGATAGAAATGAAAACCCATTTGCTCTAGAAGTTGACTTCTTAGCAGATAAAAAATCTCTGGGTAAAATAATAGATAAGTGCTTTAGAAAACATGGAAATACAGAAACAGCGGAATTACTAGATTATATAAAATCTCTAGGATTTAAATATTCTACATTAGGTGGTATAACAGTTGCTGTTGCTGATATGAGTGTTCCAGAAGAAAAGAAAGTATTTATAGCTGAGGCAGAAGAAAAAGTTGATAAATATGAAAAAGCATACAGAAGAGGTTTAATATCTAATGAAGAAAGATATGAAAAAGTTATAGAGACATGGACAGAAACAACTGATAAGGTTACTGATGCTCTTATGGGTGGACTAGATAGATTAAACAATATATATATAATGGCACATTCAGGAGCCAGAGGTTCTAAAAACCAAATTAGACAGCTAGCAGGTATGCGTGGTCTTATGGCCAATGCATCTGGTAAAACAGTTGAGATACCAGTTAAATCTAATTTCCGTGAAGGTTTATCAGTACTTGAATACTTTACATCTTCACATGGTGCCAGAAAAGGTCTTGCCGATACAGCTATACGTACGGCTGAATCTGGATACTTAACAAGAAGACTTGTTGATGTAAGTCAGGATGTTATTGTAAGAGAAGTAGATTGCGGAACAGAAGATACTACAGAAATTTATGCTATAAAAGAAGGAAATGAAGTTATAGAAGAAATATATGATAGAATTGTAGGAAGATATACTATAGACCCTATATTAAATCCTGAAACTGGTGAAGTTATAGTTGAAGCTGATGCTATGATACAAGAAGATGAAGCAGAAACTATAGTAGATTTAGGAATTGAAAAAATTAGGATAAGAACAGTTCTTAACTGTAAAACTAATCATGGAGTTTGTTCTAAGTGCTATGGTAGAAACTTAGCTACAGGAAAAGAAGTTAATATAGGTGAAGCAGTTGGTATAATAGCAGCTCAATCTATAGGTGAGCCGGGTACTCAGCTTACAATGCGTACATTCCATACTGGAGGGGTTGCAGGAGCCGATATAACTCAAGGTCTTCCAAGGGTTGAAGAATTATTCGAAGCTAGAAAACCAAAAGGTTTAGCTGTAATAACTGAAGTATCTGGTAGAGTTGAAATAGATGAAACTGGAAAGAGAAAAGAAGTAAATGTAATACCAGAAGAAGGCGAAACTCAAACATATGTGATACCATATGGTTCTAGATTAAAAGTTAAGCAAGGACAGATATTAGAAGCTGGAGATCCTTTAACACAAGGATTTATAAATCCTCATGATATAGTAAGAGTAAAAGGTGTTAAAGGTGTTCAAGAATATATAGTTAAAGAAGTTCAAAGGGTTTATAGACTTCAAGGGGTTGATGTTAACGATAAGCATATAGAAGTTATAGTAAGACAAATGCTATCTAAAGTTAAAGTTGAAGACCCAGGAGATACAGATTTATTACCAGGTGGATATGAAGATGTATTAACATTTAATAGATGTAACGAAGAAGCTATAGCTAAAGACTTAAGACCAGCAGTTGCTAAAAGAGTATTACTTGGTATAACTAAAGCATCTCTTGCAACTGATTCATTCTTATCAGCAGCTTCATTCCAGGAAACAACAAGAGTATTAACAGAAGCTGCAATAAAAGGTAAAGAAGACCACCTAATAGGGCTTAAAGAGAATGTTATATTAGGTAAGCTAATACCAGCAGGAACAGGAATGAAGAAATATAGAAATATAGCTGTTGAAAAAATTGAAGATTAATGGCAGATAGAGTAAAGAAATCTTGACAACCATTATTTGTGGTGTTAAAATAGTAAAGTGTGTTGTTTAAAAGTACACTAAGGGCTTATATGAGCTCTTAGTGACTTTTAAATGGCAATAAACAAGAACTAAAAGCATCAAGCTAGAAAAATGCTAATATCACATATTCATGTGTTATAGACATTAAATTGTAAGTAACAAATGTTACAATCAGTCAGTATGAGTATTCATATTGATGTAGTTGGCGGTCACTGATAAGATCGAAAATTTGGAAGGAGGTGCAGATGATGCCAACAATTAACCAATTAGTTCGTAAAAGTAGAAAAGCAGTTGAAAAGAAATCTACTGCTCCAGCATTACAAAAAGGTTACAACTCTTTAAACAAGAAAGTAACTGACGCTAGTGCTCCACAAAAAAGAGGGGTTTGTACTTCAGTAAAAACAGTTACTCCTAAGAAACCTAACTCAGCTTTAAGAAAAGTTGCCAGAGTTAGATTAACTAATGGTATAGAAGTTTCTGCTTATATACCAGGAGAAGGACATAACTTACAAGAGCATAGTGTTGTTCTTATAAGAGGCGGAAGAGTAAAAGACCTTCCAGGGGTTAGATACCATATACTAAGAGGTACTTTAGATACAGCAGGTGTTGATAAGAGAAGACAATCAAGATCTAAGTATGGTGCTAAGAAACCTAAGGACGCTAAAAAATAAAAACAATTAATGATTGATTATAGTTCGGTGCTTTAAATATATAGATATTTATGGCATCACGGCATTAAATAATTTATGTCGAGTACCTATGATTTAAGTTAAATAATTAAGGAGGGAAGCGAAATGCCAAGAAAAGGTAATGTTCCAAAGAGAGAAGTTTTACCAGATCCTATGTATGGGAGTAAGGTAGTTACTAAATTAATAAATAATTTAATGGTAGACGGAAAAAAAGGAAAGTCTCAAACAATAGTTTATGATGCTTTCACAGTTATTGCTGAAAAAACAGGAGAAGATGCTTTAGAAGTATTTAATAAGGCAATGGATAATATAATGCCTGTTTTAGAAGTAAAAGCAAGAAGAGTTGGTGGGGCAAACTACCAAGTACCAATCGAAGTTAGACCTGAAAGAAGACAAACATTAGGTTTAAGATGGTTAGTAAAATATACTAGAGCTCGTGGAGAAAAAGGAATGGTTGATAAATTAGCTAAAGAAATAATGGACGCAGCTAACAACACAGGAGCTTCAGTTAAGAAAAAAGAAGATACTCATAAAATGGCAGAAGCTAATAAAGCATTTGCTCATTATAGATGGTAGGATATATAGATATCTTATAAAATTGAGGATATCATAAGGAGGATAACCATGGCTAGAAAGTTTCCTTTGGAAAGAACTAGGAATATAGGAATCATGGCTCATATAGATGCAGGGAAAACTACTACTACAGAAAGAATCCTGTTTTATACTGGGCAAACTCATAAGATAGGAGAAACTCATGAAGGGGCTTCTCAAATGGACTGGATGGAGCAAGAAAAGGAAAGAGGTATAACAATAACTTCTGCCGCTACTACTGCTTCATGGAAAGACCATAGAATAAATATAATAGATACTCCTGGACACGTGGACTTCACAGTTGAAGTTGAAAGATCTCTAAGAGTTCTTGACGGTTCAGTTGCTGTATTCTGTGCAAAAGGTGGAGTTGAACCTCAATCTGAGAATGTATGGAGACAAGCTGAAACTTATGGAGTACCTAGAATAGCTTTTGTAAATAAAATGGATATATTAGGTGCAGATTTCTACAATGTTGTAAGCATGATGAAATCTAGATTAAATTCTAATGCAGTTCCTATGCAATTACCAATAGGTAAAGAAGATTCATTTATAGGTATAATAGACTTATTAAAAATGGATGCTGTTATATACAAAGACGACTTAGGTGTTGAAATGGAAGAAACAGACATACCAGAAGATATGAAAGAATTAGCTACAGAGTGGAGAGAAAAATTAGTTGAAGCAGTAGCTGAAACTGATGAAGAGTTAATGATGAAGTATCTTGAAGGTGAAGAACCTACTATAGATGAATTAAAAGTTGCTATAAGAAAAGCTACTATAGCTTGTGAAATGAACCCAGTTTTCTGTGGTACAGCTTATAGAAACAAAGGTGTTCAGTTAGTAATAGATGCAGTTTTAGATTACTTACCAGCACCAACTGATATATCAGCTATAAAAGGTATATTGGAAGATGGAGAGGAAGCTGAAAGACATTCTTCTGATGAAGAGCCATTCTCTGCATTAGCATTCAAAATAATGACTGACCCATTTGTTGGAAAACTAGCGTTCTTCAGAGTTTACTCTGGAACATTAGAATCTGGTTCTTATGTTTTAAATGCAACTAAGAATAAGAGAGAAAGAATTGGTCGTATACTACAAATGCATGCCAATACAAGAGAAGAAATAACTAAAGTTTATGCTGGAGATATAGCAGCAGCAGTAGGATTAAAAGATACTACTACTGGAGACACATTATGTGATCCTGCTAATCCAATAATACTTGAATCTATGGAATTCCCTGAGCCAGTTATATCTGTTGCTATAGAACCAAGTTCTAAAGCAGCTCAAGAAAAAATGGGTATAGCTCTTCAAAAATTAGCTGAAGAAGACCCAACTTTCACAGTTAAAACTGACCAAGAAACAGGACAAACTATAATATCTGGTATGGGTGAATTACACTTAGAGATAATAGTAGATAGATTATTAAGAGAATTTAAAGTAGAAGCTAAAGTTGGTGCTCCACAAGTTGCATATAGAGAAACTATAACTCAACCAGTTGATGTTGAATACAAGTACTCTAAGCAATCAGGTGGTAGAGGACAATATGGTCACGTTAAGATTAGAGTTGCTCCTCAAGAGCCAGGTGAAGGATACAAATTCACAAACAAAACTGTTGGTGGATCTGTACCAAAAGAATATGTTGGTCCAGTTGACATGGGTATACAAGGAGCTATGCAATCTGGTATAGTTGCTGGATATCCAGTTGTAGACGTTGCTGTTGAGTTATATGATGGTTCTTACCATGAAGTTGACTCTTCTGAGATGGCGTTTAAGATGGCTGGTTCAATGGCATTTAAAGATGCTATGAAGAAAGGTAATGCAGTTCTTTTAGAGCCTTACTTCAAAGTAGAAGTTGTTACTCCAGAAGATTACATGGGAGATGTTATGGGTGACTTAAACTCAAGAAGAGGATTAATCCAAGGAATGGAAGCAAGAAGTGGTGCACAAGTTATAAATGCATTCGTTCCACTTTCAGAAATGTTTGGATACTCTACAGACCTAAGATCTTCAACTCAAGGTCGTGCAACTTATACAATGATATTCGATCACTATGAACAAGTTCCAGCTTCAGTTGCTAAAAAGATAGCTGAAGGAAAATAATTTAAAAATTAATTAATAATATAAATATAAAAAATAATCAGCAAGACGAGACTTGTCTCGTCTTGCACAAGATAAAGGGAGGAAATTCAAAATGGCTAAAGCTAAATACGAAAGAACAAAACCTCATGTTAATATAGGGACAATAGGACACGTTGACCACGGTAAAACTACATTAACAGCAGCAATAACAAAAACATTATATGACAGATACCAATTAGGAGAAGCAGTAGATTTCGCAAACATAGATAAAGCTCCAGAAGAAAGAGAAAGAGGAATCACAATATCAACAGCACACGTTGAGTATGAAACTCCAAACAGACACTACGCACACGTTGACTGCCC
>NZ_JACVWH010000030.1:0-18029 GCF_020658495.1 Clostridioides sp. ES-S-0048-02 | reverse complement strand
AATTTCAATTTGCATGGGATAGGCAAGCATCTTTTCTTAATGCACAGAGTAGGGCAATGAGTGAGTTAAGGAGTTTAATTAAGCAGTATGATGAAATGATTCATAAGGATTGGAATTTAGCTACAGATGAGCAAAGAGCAAGAGTAGAAGTATTAAAATCAAAGATAAATAGTCAAGAAAGTAAAGAGGATAAACTTGATAGATACTTTGATAAACTTGAAAGTGTGATAAAAAATGATTGATGAATTATATCATAGTAAACAGATTGAAGTCCTTGATTTTGCTTTAAATAATGACTATTTCATGTTAATAAATTATGGAGCTAAGAGGACTGGTAAAACAATAATTGATAATGATTTATTCTTGCTTGAACTTAGAAGGGTCAGAAAGATAGCTAATAAACTAGACATTAAGCTTCCTCAGTATATTTTAGCAGGTGCAGATTTAGGAGCTTTACAAAGGAATGTACTAAATGAACTTACAAATAAGTATGATATTGAATTTAAGTTTGATAAACATAATAGATTTGTACTTTTTGGAGTTCAAGTATGTTGTTTTGGACACTCAAAAACAAATGATTTGGGGAGAATAAGAGGTATGACTTCGTTTGGTGCATACATAAACGAAGGTACAGTTGCAAATGAAGTGGTTTTCAATGAAATAAAGTCAAGATGCAGTGGTGAGGGTGCTAGAATACTTGTAGATACTAACCCCGACCAACCCGAGCATTGGTTGAAAACTGATTTTGTAGACAAGACAGATGGGAAAGCTATTCAATCTTTCCATTACACATTAGATGATAATATATTTTTGAGTGAAAGATATAGAGAAAATATTAAAAAAACTACTCCTAGCGGTGTTTTTTATGATAGGGACATAAATGGCTTATGGGTTTCAGCAGATGGGCTTGTTTATCAAGATTTCAATAAAGATATACATTATATATCTAAAGATAAATTGAATGATATTAACTTTGTAAGATACTTTGCAGGTGTTGACTGGGGTTATGAACACTTTGGAGCTATTGTTGTAATTGGTGAGGATGATAAAGGCAACTTATACTTATTAGAAGAACACTCAGCTCAACACAAAGAAATTGATTATTGGATAGATAAAGCTAAGAGTATAAAAGAGAAATATGGAAATATAAAGTTTTATTGTGACAGTGCTAGACCTGAACATTTGGCAGCATTTAAAAGAAATGGGATAAAAGCTTTTAATGCTAACAAAGCGAGATTGTCGGGTATTGAAGCAGTTGCAAAAAGGTTTAAAACTAATACTTTATTTATAGTTTATGAGAATGTTAATTTATTTAGAAAAGAAATTTTTATGTACGCTTGGAATAAAAATACAGGCGAGCCAATTAAACAATGGGACGATGTATTAGACGCACTTAGATATGCTATTTATACAGATTCATTAGGTACAGGAATTAAAGTGCTTACTCCAAATGGAAGAAGGTGATAAATTGGAACTAGATGTAATAAAAAAGTTAATTGAACAAACTAATAGTAAACATAATAACTTTGTCAAAAAGGCTGATGAAGCTGAAAAGTACTATAAAAATGAAAATGATATTATAAGAGATAGAAGCCCTAACAATATTGGTAAAGTAAATACAGCCAATAATCCGTTACGAAATGCAGACAATAGAATACCATTTAATTGGTTTGGTTTTTTAGTTAATCAAAAAATATCATATCTGTTCACTTATCCTCCTACATTTGATGTTGGAGATGATGGCATAAATTCAAAAATAACTGATATTTTAGGTGATAGATACCCAAAAGAAGCTAAGACACTAGGAAAAAATGCTAGTATATGCTCTAAAGCATGGCTACATGTTTGGGAGGATGATAACAATGACTTCCAATATGCTAATATAAACCCTCGCCAAATAAGAGCAATATATTCCTCAGATTTAAACAGAAAGCTTCTTGCAGTACTTAGAGAGTATGAAAAGACTGATGATGAAGGAAAAGAATATGTAATCTATGAGTATTGGACAGATGAATGTTGTTATACTTATCAAAATAAAGATGGAAATAGTAACATTAATGGATTAGAGATACTTAATAAATTTATAGAGAAAAACTTAGATAATAAACTTGAAACTCAAACTAATGTGTACAAACATAACTTTGGAGAAGTCCCCTTTATTGAATTTCCAAACAATGATTTAGAGGTAAGAGATTTAGATAATGTTAAACACCTCATTGATGTATATGACAAAGTTTATAGTGGTTTTGTGAATGATATTGAAGATATACAAGAAGTTATTTTTGTTCTTACAAATTATGGAGGTGCAGACTTAACAGAGTTCTTAAAAGGACTTAAAGAATATAAAACTATTGATTTACAAAGTAGTGGTGCAGATGATAAGAGTGGACTAAGTACAATTACAATAAATATTCCAATAGAAGCTAGGGACTCACTTCTTAAAACAACTGAAAAGCAAATATATGTACAAGGTCAAGGCGTTGACCCTAAACCCGAAAATTTTGCGAATACAAGTGGTGTAGCACTTAAATTTCTATACACTTTATTAGAATTAAAAGCAGGTTTAATGGAAACTGAGTTTAGACTAGGGTTCGCTAAACTGGTTAGAATGATATGTAGATATTTAGGATATTCTCCTAAAAGGGTTTTACAGACTTGGACTAGAAATATGATTCAAAATGACTTGGAGTTAGCAGAGATATGCTCTAAGAGTGTTGGAATAGTATCAGAAAAGACTAATTTAAAAAATCATCCGCTTGTAGATAATGCTGAAGAAGAAGAAAAACAAATTAAAAAAGAAAAAGAAGAAAGTATGAAAGAATATGAAGATGCTTTTCCAACTAAAAAGAAAACTAAAGAAGGTGAGCCTATAAATGAATAATATGGATTACTGGATAAAGATTTTTAATCAGTTAGAAGAAGATGTTCATAACAAAGGTGATACCTTTAACAAGGAATTAGAAAAGCAATATGACATAATACTTTACAATATCCTTAGAGAAATAAATAATTGGTATATGAAATTTGCTAAAGATAATAAAATGAGTATGCAAGAAGCTGAAAAGTTATTAAATTCAAAGGAATTAACTGAACTTAAATTATCATTAGAAGAATATATCAAGTATGGAGAAGAAAATACAATTAGTCAAAAGTGGATGAAAGAACTAGAAAGTGCAGTTAAAAGGGTTCGTATAAGCAGGTTAAAATCATTAGAATTAAAGCTAAGACATCAAGTTGAAGTATTATACTCAAAAGAGTATGAGGATGTAAACAGACTTATAACAGACACATATAAAGATAGTTATTATCATACTGCTTTTGAGACTCAAAAAGGTATTGGCATTGGATTGGCGATAACCATGCTTAGCATGAACAATATTGATAAAATAGTTAGCAATCCTTGGACTACTGATGGAATAAATTTTAGTAATAGAATATGGAATAAACATAGACCAAGGTTAATAAGTGAGCTTGATAAAGGATTAAAGCAGACATTGATTAATGGTGAATCGCCTAATCGTTTTATAAATGAAATAACCAAAAACTTTAATACAAGTAAAAATGAAGCTAAACTATTAGTAAAATCTGAGCTTGCATTTTTTAGTTCATTAAGTCAAAGGGACTGTTTTAATAGTTTAGGAGTTGAGAAATATGAAATAGTAAGTGCATCAGATAGTAGGGTTTGTGAGAAAAGGTGCAGCCCTCTTGATGGTAAAATAATTGAGATGAAGTATTATGAAATAGGAATTACAGCTCCACCATTTCATCCTAGATGTAGATGTGTAATAGTACCATATTTTGATGGTGAAGAAAGTTATAGGGCTGCAAGAGAAGAAGACGGTGAGACTTATTATGTGCCATCAAGTATGAAGTATAAAGAATGGTATGAGAAACACGTTAAAAACACTTACTAACTAAGTAGGTGATTTTATTATGTGAAAATTTATTGAGAGGGTGATTTGAAATGCTTAAATTATATATTTTGTCAATAATTGTATTTTGTACAGGGCTTTACTTATTAAAAATGAGGGTTGATGGTAACAAGGAATTAATTGAATTATTTAAAAGTATGAATGTTAGAAAAAGAAAAAAATATAATTTTATTTTTCTAGCTTTATTCCCACTACTCAATTTTATTTTAGGTGTGATACTCATACCATATTCTTTGCTTGTTAGTAATGAAAATATGGTTAAAGCTTTAAGGAGGAATAAGTAATATGGCTAAGTTTAAAAAGAAATCCGAGGAAGTAGAAGCTTTTAAATGGATATTAGGAAGTCCAAACACTCCTAGATGGTTTTATCAAGCTTTTGAGAAGGGAACTATATGGCTTGATGAATCTTTAAACTCTATGAATCGTAAAGGTGAAGTAAAGAAAACTATCTGTATAAAGTATGGAAATGGAGTCATTAGAGCAAATAATAGAGATTGGATTATAAAAGATAGTGAAGGTAAAATCTATTCTTGTGCATGTGGGGAATTTGAAAAGTATTATGAGGATTTAGATGATGAAAAAACAAAGATTTCTGATAAAGTTTTCAAATATCCAAGTGAGATGGTATCAAAAGAGGTAAGGTTAATATGTCCAGAAATGAAACTTGAAATTGTAGGATTTAAGGAGGATGAATAAATGGCTAGATTTGTAAAGAAAGCAATTGAAGTGGAAGCTTTTAGATTTGACATAGATGTAGAACCAACAGTATGGATACGAAAAGAGATTGAACGTGGCAACGCTTGGGTTGAACACTCTATTGCTAAGGGGGAGGCTAAATTATTCATAAGAACTCTTGAAGGGGTAATATATCAAGCTAATATAGGAGATTACATTATACAAGGTGTAAAAGGAGAAATATATCCTTGTAAAGCCGATATATTTGAAATGACATATCAAAAAGTTGAATATACTGCAACTATTGAAAATTTAACAAATTATGCTGAAAATTTAGAACAAAAGAATAGATACATTGATAAAGAAAAGGTTAAGAAAAATAACTTAGAATTTTCAGCTAAGTTGGAGCTAGATACAACAGATTTTGAGGAAAATATAAAAAGTGCTACAAAAGAAATTGACATATTTAACGAAGCAGTGAGAAATTTAGAAGAAAATTTAAATAGAATATTTGGAAAAGAAAAAATTAATGAAACAAAAATAAAAATAAAAAGTCCTACAAAGTAACTTTCTGATGAGGATTTGGAGTATATAAGAGAGACAGCATCTAAAGATATAAAAACACGTTTTGCTAAAGAAGGGAAAACTAAGATAAGTTATTAGATAAAAAAGGTAGGTGATTTTAATGTGTATATTAACTCAAGTTATAGTTGTAGTTTGTGTAGTACAAATCGTTATTAATTGTATTGCTAATGTTAGTGTAGGTATTCTTTGCAATAAATTAAAAAAAGAAAATAAAGCTAATATAGACGAAGTTTCTGATGAAATTTTAAAGAGAGTAACAGAAGAATTAAATAAACCATTAGATAAAAGTCTTTAAGAGGCTTTTTTATTTTGAAAAAAATGAAAGGAGATATTAAATAAAATGAAAAAAGATGAATTAATTGCATTAGGTCTTAGTGAAGAAGATGCAAAGAAAGTAGAAGCTGAGTCACTAAAAGAGTTAGGAAGTTATATTCCTAAAATTGAGTATGAGAAGGCAAAAGATGAACTAAAAGCATCTAAGGAAGCAATTGAAGGTTTTAAGGATGGAATGACAAAAGAGCAGATTGAAGAACTTAAAAAAGAATATGAAACTAAACTAACTGAAAAAGATGAAGATTACAAAGTTAAGTTACAAGAAAAAGAACAAAGAGAATTCGATATGGCACTAGAAAATGAACTTATTAAACTTAATGTTCACAGTACTAAAGCAGCAAAGGCAGAACTTGATTTAGAAAAGGTAAAATATGAAAATGGTACTTTTACAGGGCTAAAGGAACAGACTGATAATTGGGCAACTCAAAAGTCTTTCTTAATAAAAACAGGAGAAACTAAGATAAATTACAATCCTGATAATGGCAATAAAAACACATTGAGCAGGGCTGAAAATATTGCAAAAGAAAAAAATGAGGAAGGTTCTAAAAATCCATATGCTGACGCATGGAGAATAAAATAAAAAGGAGGATAAAGTATGTATTTTAAAGAGGTAAGTTTTAATAATACACCAGAGTTTCTAGCTTCTCAACACTATATTAACTTTACAAAAACAGCATTAGATACAGATGTAGTGGCTGATGAAAATGGCAGAAAGTATGTATTAGCAGGAAGTTTATTAGGTGAAAGTGGAAAGGTAGTAAAGATAACTAGAGCAGGTTCTTCGGGTAGCTATACATACACATTATCAGAAGACCCTGTAGGGATTATATTTGCAACTGTAGATGTTACTTATGGACCACAGGCAGTTGCATCAATGGTAGAAGGTTATGTGATAATTGAAAGATTGCAAGGTGAGTATGTAAAAGAAGCTATAGAAACTATAAAGACAAAATTACCAAATATTAAATTTATGTAGGAGGATGAAATATGGCAAGAGTAGAGGAATTATTATCAGTTCAAGAACTGATAAACTATACAAAGACTAGAAAACTAAAAGAAACAATGGGAGATTTATTGTTTCCAACTCAAAAGATAGAAGGGCTTGAAATAAAGATGATAAAAGGTGCATCTAATCTTCCAGTATCAGCAAGTGTTCATGCGTTTGATACAGAAGCAGAAATCGCATCAAGAGAAGGTGCTAATTTAAGTATAGCTGAACTTGCACTTGTAAAAAGAAAAATAAAGCTAGATGAAAAAGATATAATTGTACTTGAACAACCAAGAAATTCTCAAGAAGAAACTCAAATGATAAATAAAATATTTAATGATGTTGATAGCCTTGTATCAAGTGTAAATACTAGAGTAGAAGCAATGAGAATGGAAGTTTTATCAACTGGAGAATTGAATATAAATGAAAATGGAGTTAAAGCTTCTTTAAAATATGGAACTCCAACAAATCATAAAGAAACAAAAACTTGGTCTAGTGGGACACCAGATATATTAGGAGATATAGATAATATGACTGATAAAATAGTTTTAGATACTGGATTTACTCCAACAAGGGCATTAACTTCTAAATCTATCTTAAATATGATATTAAGGGATGAAAAACTAAGAAAAGCTATATTTGGTGTAAATAGTGATAAACTACTTACTTTAAATGAATTAAATACATTTTTAGCTTCTCAATCTCTTCCAACTATTTTTACCTATGATGAAAGATACAGAGTACAAGGTAGGGATGGTAAATACACAACAAAGAGATTTTTAGATGAAAATAAATTCATACTTATGCCTGATGGCAAAATGGGGGACACTTTCTTTGGACTAACAGCAGAAGAATTGGAATTAAGAAAAAATCCAGCAATAGATATTAGTTCTGTTGGTAATATAATTGTAGAACAATACTCTACTGCTGACCCAGTCGCTAAGTGGATAAAAGCAGTTGCAACAGCCCTGCCTAGTTTTCCTTATGCCGACCAAGTACTTATGGGTACAATAAATTAGAGGTGTTAATATGGAAGTTGAAAGACTAAAAAAGCTTTTAGGGTTTAGCAGGGAAGATGATTCAAAAGATGCTATATTAGAGTTTGTATTAGAAGATGTAGAGGAAATGGTCAAAAATTATTGCAATATATCTGTTATTCCCGAAGGGTTAAATAGTACTGTTTTAAGAATGGCTATAGATATGTATAAAAATGAGAGTCTAGGAAGTGAAGATATTGCTCTAGGCTCTATTTCTTCTATATCAGAAGGTGATACATCTGTTTCCTACAGAAGTTCAGCAAGTGAATTTAAGGAATCTTTACTCAAAGATTACAAAGCACAATTAAACAGATACAGAAAAATCAGGTGGAAATAATGGATAAAGCAAGGAAAGCAATAGAACTGTTATATAGAGATAAATGCACTATAGTAGAGTACCAACCAGTCAAAGACCCTATTACAAAACGAACTAATAATAAAGAAGTAGTTGCATTAGAAAATCAACCATGTAAGCTTTCATATAAAAATATAGTTTCTGCTACAGAAGGGAAAGTAGCTAAGCTAGGGCAAACAATTAAACTCTTTATATCTCCAAATATAAACGTTAAAGCAGGTTCAAAGCTTACTATAACTAATCAAAATAATGTTACAAAAGAGTATGTAAGAAGTGGCGAATCTGCGATATATCCAAATCATCAAGAGGTAATATTGGAATTACTAGAGGATAAAGCATAATGGCTAGAGGTGGAAGTGTTGATTTTAAAGAACTAAAGAAGCTACAAAGGAAATTACAAAGATTAGAAAACAGTCAGCTTGATAGATTTTTAAAAGATTGTGCAAGAGAATTAGCTGCAAGACTTGTTCGTAAAGCTAGGAAGAGTGGGCGTACACCAAAAAAGACTGGAACCTTAAAAGAAGGTTGGGGTGGGATAGCTTATGCTAGGTCACTTCCTGTTACTAAAGTCGGAGACAATTATGTTATAGAGGTAAAGAATCCAGTTCCTTATGCTAGCCACGTTGAGTTTGGACATAGAACTAGAAATCTTAAAGGTTTGGTAAAAGGAAAATATATGATGACTATTTCAGTAATGGAATTAAGAGGAGAAGCAGATGCAATAATAGAGAAAAAATTAATGATTTTATTAAAGAAGGTATTTGATGCTTAATAATATAATTGATGGGATATCAGTAAAATTAGATAAGTCATTTGGAGATAGTTACACAATTTACAGTGAAGATGTAGAGCAAGGTATAAATGAACCTTGTTTTTTTATTGTTCCTATAAATTCAAGTAAAACATCATATCCAAATGGCAGAGAGTTGAAGAAAAATTCATTTGATGTATATTACTTACCCCGTTCAAAAGGTAAGAATTTTGAAATAAATGAGATAGCTGAAATGTTACTAGAGGAATTAGAGTATATAGAAATTGATGAAGATTTAGTAAGAGGTACAAATATGAACTTTGAAGTCGTGGATAATGTACTACATTTCTTTGTTGATTACAACTATTTCACTATGAAAAGCAATAATACAGATAAGATGGACACAGTAGAGTTATTTGGTGGTCTAAAGAGAGGTGATAAACTTGAGTAAAACATTAAGTAAAGAAGAAAATTACAAATTTAGCAAAGAGCAGATAGTTAATTCTAAGAAGTATGTAAATAGAAAAGATTTGTTAAATGCAATTTTACAAGAAAATGAGTTATATTCTTTTTCAGAAGTAGAAGATATGATAAATAATTTTATGAAAGGAGTGAGTTAATTTGGCTTTAGGTGGAGGAACATTTATAACACAGAATAAAGTATTGCCAGGTAGCTATATAAATTTTGTAAGTGCTACAAGGGCAACCAGCTCACTTAGTGATAGAGGTATTGTAGCAATGCCAATTGAACTTGATTGGGGCATTGATGAAGAAGTATTTCAAGTGACTAGTGATGATTTCGAGAAGTATTCAACAAAGTTATTTGGATATGATTACACACATGAGAAGTTGAAAGGTCTTAGAGACTTATTTAAAAATATACGACTAGGATACTTTTTTAAACTAAATAAAGGTATTAAAGCTAGTTGTAGTATTGCTATAGCGAAGTATAGTGGAATAAGAGGTAATGACTTAAAGGTAATAGTAACAACCAATGTTGATGATAACACTAAGTTTGATGTTGTAACACTTTTAGATAATAAGAAGGTAGATACTCAAATAGCTAAAGTGATTACAGATTTAGAAGATAATGATTATGTCATTTGGAAAAAGGATGCAACACTAGAAGCAAGTGCAGGGTTAGTATTTACAAATGGGACTAATGGAGAAGTAGTTACAGGAGCAGAATACCAAGCTTTCTTAGATAAAATAGAAAGTTATAGCTTTAATGCTTTAGGGTGTTTGGCTACAACATCAGAGATTAAAAGTTTGTTTGTAGAGTTTACAAAAAGAATGAGAGATAAGGTAGGAGCTAAGTTTCAAACTGTATTATATAAGAAAAGTGATTCAGATTACGAAGGTGTAGTATCTGTAGAAAATAAGATTAAAGATAAAGATTTAGTTGAATCTAGTTTAGTTTATTGGGCTACTGGGGCTATAGCTGGATGTGATATAAATAAATCTAATACTAACAAAAAGTATGATGGCGAGTTTGATGTTGATGTTAACTATACTCAAATACAGTTAGAAGAAGCTTTAAAAACTGGTAAGTTTATATTTCATAAAGTTGGTGACGAAGTTCATGTGTTAGAGGATATAAATACTTTTGTAAGTTTTACAGATGAGAAGAATGACGATTTTTCAAGTAACCAAAGTGTTAGAGTACTTGACCAAATTGCCAATGATATTGCAACTTTATTTAATGAAAAGTACTTAGGTAAAGTTCCGAATGATAAGGCAGGAAGAATTAGTTTTTGGAACGATGTTGTTAAGCATCATAAAGAATTAGAGAATATAAGGGCAATAGAAGATTTTAAATCAGATGATGTATCTGTAGAACTTGGAAATGATAAAAAAACAGTTGTAGTAAGTGATGCTGTAAAAGTTATTAATGCAATGAGCAAACTTTATATGACTGTTTCAGTAAGCTAGAGAGGAGAGTGGTTATAGATGTCTAAAAACGCACCTATGAATGTTAAAGATACAATAAGTGCATCTTTAGCACAATGTTTTGTAACAATAGAAGGTAAAAGATACAATTTTATGCAAGCTATTAATTTAGAAGCTAAAGTGGAGAAGAATAAAAGTGAAGTTCCAATTCTAGGGAAAACAACAAAAGGAAACAAAACAACTAGTACTACAAATACCGGAAGTTCAACTTTCCATTATAATACTTCTATTTTTAGGGAATTACTTTATAAATACAAAGAAACTGGCGAGGATATTTATTTTGACATACAAGTTACAAATGAAGACCCTACATCAGCTGTAGGAAGACAAACAGTAATACTTAAAGATTGCAATATGGATAGTGGAATAATTACTAAATTTGATGCCGATGGTGAGTATTTGGATGAAGATATGGATTTCACTTTTGAGGACTGGGAATTGGTCGAATCCTTTTCATTGCTTAAAGGAATGGAATAAAATACACATTTATAAATTATAGATGTGTATTTTTTATTTATAAGAATAGGAGATGGTTAAAATTAAAGATAAATATGAGATAAAAGATTCAATTTATTTTGATTATAGTAAGAAAAGACCTATAGAAGAATGTGTAGGAGAAATGTATAGAAAAGCAGGTCTATATTTAGTAGATATTGCTGATAAACTTGCACTTGACACAATTGAAGGTTCATCATTAAAACCAATTACAATAAAAATTCAAATAAATGAAGATGGTATTACAACAATAGAAAAAGAAACAAAATATTTAGTTATGGAGGTAGAATAATATGGGAGATTTAAACGCTTTTTTAAGTCAAAATGCAATAAAAGTAGAGAATAGAAAGTATGTAGCAAGTAATAGATTTATAGATGAAGATGGGAAACCAATAGAATGGGAAATAAGAGCATTATCTTCAGAAGAAGATAATATAATAAGAAAAAATTGTCCAAAGAGAGAACCCATTTTAAATAAAAAAGGAAAACACACAGGACAATACAACACTGTAACTGACTATAATAAATATTACGAAGAACTAAGTATAGCTTGTACAGTTTTTCCTGATTTGAATGACTCAATGTTGCAAGATAGTTATAGAGTTATGGGAGCAAATCAACTGCTTAAAGCAATGCTTACACCAGGCGAATATACAGAATATGTGCAAGAGGTACTAGATATAAATGGTTTTGACAATTCATTTGAGGATAAGGTAGAAGAAGCAAAAAACTAATTGAAGAAGGCGATTATGATTCTAACATAGCTCATTATTGCCTTCACAAGTTTAAGTGGAAACCGCATGAATATATGGATTTGCCAGTTGATGAAAAAGCATTTGTTGCTGCATCTATAGATATCAAAGTAGAAGAAGAAAAAGAAGAAGCTAAAAAAGCTGACAAAGATGCAAAGAGAGGTAGAAGAAGATAATCTCTAATGTAAAAATTTTACCAATATAGTATAATATTGTTAAAGAATATAATTTAGGGGGATATTATATTATGAAGAAAAAAGCATGTTTTTTAGTTTCTATTTTTATAGTTATCTGTTTGGCTATTGTAGGGTGTTCTAATTCAGAAAGTCTAGAGAGTAGTAACAAAGATAATAAACCAAAAAAAGAAGAAAAAAAGGATAAAGAAGTAGTCATAGGAGAAAAAATTGTTTCAGATAAAATGGAAATCACTATTAATAAGGTTGAATTCTCTTATGATGTGTTACCAAAAGTTAAGGAAAGTTTCTATACACATTATCCTGCTGAGTCAGGTAAAGTATATATTGATATTGCTGCTGATATAAAAAATACTCAAAAACAAGAGTTAAATTGTTCAGATTTACTAACTATCGAAGCAGACTATAATGATGGATATAAATATTCATCACAAACAATAGTAGAAGATGAAACAACAGGTTTTACTTATGATAATATTACTAGTATTGACCCTTTAGAAACGAAGGGAGTTAGATTTATAATTGATTGCCCTGATGAAGTAAAAACAAGTGATAAGCCAGTGATATTAAATTTTACATTTGATGGGAATAAGTATGTTTATAAAATGAAGTAATTTATTCAAAAATGAATATATTATAAAATGAAGGAGATATTTTATGAATGATACAGTAGAATATATATTTTGTAGTAAGTGTGGAGTAAAGTGTTTAAAAGGAAGCAAGTTTTGTAGTGAATGTGGAAATAAAATAGATGATATAAAAATGTCAAATGAAAGTATTACTAAAGATAAAGAATATGACTTAAAAGGTGTTAGTTTACAACGTATAATGCAAGAAACTAATTTTATAAAAGCTTCGTCTATAAGAAGGTTAAAAGAATTAACTGGAATAGATTTAGAAGATTGTAGAAAAATATTAGAAGAGCCATATCAAAAATATTATGATGAAAATGCTGAAATGCTTGAAGAAAAAAGAAAAAAAGAAGATGATATGTCAAAAATTAGAAGGGCTAAAGATGAAAAGAAAGAGAAAGAAAAAATAGCTTGTTGTCCTAGTTGTGGTTCAACATCTTTATCAGCACATAAAAAAGGTTTTGGTATAGGAAAAGCAGTAGTAGGAGCAAGTCTAACTGGTGGTATAGGTTTAGCAGCTGGAAATTTAGGAGCAAAGAAAGTTAGAGTTACATGTTTGAATTGTGGAAAACAATTTTGGGCAGGTAAAAAATAAATATTAGAGATAAAAGCATTTACTTATTAAGTAGATGCTTTTTTTATAACAAGAATTAGAAAGGAGGTTGAAAATATGGCTACTATACAAACTTCAATAAAAATTTTTGATGGAATGACACCAGCTTTCCGTAATATGACTACATCTATTAACACAACAATTAATAGTTTAGAGAGATTACAACAAAGATTACACAGTCCTATAAATGCTGGTGGGATACAAGCATCTCAACAAAGTTTAAATAATATAGAAAGTATTCTTACAAGAATAGAACAAAAAATAAGTAAAACTGATGAACAGCAAAAAAAATTTAATGAAGATATTAATAAAGGAGCAAGTTCTACGGATACACTATTAGGTAATATCAAAAAGGTTGCAGGAGCTTACATAGGGCTGAAAAGTATTGGTAGTTTGATTAATTTAAGTGACCAAATGACTAACACTAATGCAAGGCTCAGCATGATAAATGATGGGCAACAATCAGATAGTGGACTTAATAAAATGATATTTCAATCAGCAGAAAGAGCAAGGGCATCTTATTTGGATACTGCAAAAATTGTAACTCGTGTTGGAATGAATGCAGGTAAGGCATTTAGTAGTACAAAAGAAATAGTAGCATTTGCTGAACAATTAAATAAAAAATTCGTAATTGCAGGAGCAACGACAGAAGAAACAAATTCAGCTTTACTACAGCTAACACAAGGACTGGGAAGTGGCGTTCTAAGAGGTGAGGAACTGAATGCAGTGTTTGAGTCAGCACCTAATATTATCCAATCTATCGCGGATTACCTCGACGTGGACATAGGAAAAATAAGGAGCATGGCAAGTGAAGGAATGCTTACAGCTGACATTGTGAAAAACTCATTACTTGCAGCAGCGGAACAGACTAATGCAGAATTTGAAAAGATGCCTTACACCTTTAATCAAATTTGGACTTCAATTAAAAATAACGCAATTATGATATTTGGTGTTATACAGAAAAAGATAGAACAATCCATGTCTAGTAAGGGATTTCGAACCTTTATAGATAATCTGATAGATACTTTATATATTTTAGGAGCTGTTGGGTTTGATATTTTTAATGGATTTATTACTCTATTAAGTAGCCCAGTTTTTCAAGGATTCGCTAATATGATGCTCGTTTCGATAGGGATAGTTGTTCAAGGATTTGGATGGCTATTGACAACTATAGGAAGTGTCGTTAATTTTATTGCGCAAGGTTGGAGTATAATACAACCTTTATTAATTACTAGTATTGTATTATGGGGACTATACAAAGCTGCTATTTTAGCAGGTGCTATAGTAACAGCTGTTCAAGTAGGTTGGACAGCTTTACAAGCGTTTTGGACGAATCTACTAAATGGTTCGTTGCTTACAAATATAATGATGAGTATTGCAGCTGCAATAGCAACAGATGCTTTGAGTGGCTCAATGATACTTTTAATCACAACAATAGTAATGGTTGTAGCTGTAATAGCTTTAGTCATAGCAGCAGTTTTTGTAGGCATAGCTATATTCAACCATTTTGCAGGGACGAGTATAAGTGCTATTGGTGCAGTAGCAGGAGCAATATCAGTTGCAGCTGCTTTTGTAGGAAATTTGTTTGTTGCAACAGGGAATTTAATGATAGATATTGTAGCTTTAATATACAATACTCTAGCAGGCTTTGCAGAGTTCTTTGCTAATTTTTTAGATGACCCAATTGGTTCTGTTCTAAGAGCGGTATCTGGAATGGCTAATGCTGTATTAGGTATTATAAGAAGTATCGCTAGTGCATTTGATACTGTATTTGGTTCAAACTTAGCAGATGCAGTAAGTGGATGGCAAGATACACTACAAGGATGGACTGATAAAGTAGCAGGAGAAGCTAAGATAAAAGTTGAAAGAATGGACCCTAGTAAACTACATTTTGAACGATTTAATTATGGGAAGGCATGGGATACAGGGTATAAGTGGGGCGATAAACTAGAAACTAATATAAAAGATAAATTTGATATTAGCAAAATGGCAGAAGATGCAAAGAAAAAGTTAGGGTTAGATGATTTATGGGATAAAAAGTATGGTTTAGGAGATGGAATTGGTTCAGCAGGGCTTAATTCTCCACTTGGAGATGCTGCCAAAGGAGCAAAAGATACCGCAGGCAATACTGCAAAAATGGCTAAAACAATGGATAAAAGTCAAGAAGACCTTAAATATCTTAGAGACATTGCAGAACAAGAGACTATCAATCGATTTACAGGAGTAAACATTAAAATTGACATGAACAACACAAATAACATAAGCAAAGATACTGACTTAGATGGAATAGTTAATGTCTTAACTGAGAAACTGAATGACGCTATGGTTGTATCTGCTGAGGGAATAGTTTAGGAAGGAGGCATAGTCGTGGCTTATGATTTTTATTTAGATGGAGTACAATTACCAATCACACCTGGAAAATTAGAAATAAAAACAACAAATAAAAATAAAACTGTAGACCTTATAAATGATGGAGAAGTAAACATATTAAAGACTCCTGGTCTATCTGAAATAAGTTTTGAAGCAGAATTTACACATAATAAATTACCATTTTGTAGAGGACAATTTAGGGATGTACAATTCTTTTTAAGTAAACTAGAACTATTAAAAACAGATTGTAAGCCATTCCAGTTTATTGTATCTCGTGAGTTAGGTAACAAGGTCTTATTTAACACTAATATGAAAGTATCTTTGGAGGAATATAACATAGTAGAAGATGCAGAAAATGGTTCAGATACAAAAGTTGCAATAAAATTGAAACAATATAGAGATTATTCAACTAAAAAATTAGTTCCTGCTACACCTAAAACTACTAATGATACTGGTAGACCTAATGTAAAAATAGAGCCAAAACGAGTTGATTCAGTCAATTCACCAAACGCTAAAACATACACAGTCAAGGCTGGAGATAGTCTTTGGTCAATTTGTCAGAAACAACTTGGTAATGGTTCGCTGTATAAGAAGGTATATGAGTTAAATAAAAGTATGATGGATAAGGCTAACAAGGGTAAAAAAGTACCTAAATATACTATTTACAAAGGGCAGGTGTTGAGGCTTGTCTGATGAATTAGTTCTAGCGAATGATAGAGATGTAAGATTAGTCATAGCACATTGGGAAGATTTTTACGAACCAGTTGTTTTAGATGGAATTACATGGGAAATAGAAAGACGAGGAACACCTTCTAAGTTAGAGTTTACTATAGTAATGGATGATATATTAGAGTTTTGTGAAGGTAACTCTGTAAGGCTGTATTACAAAGGTGTAGGTATATTCTATGGATATATATTTCAGAAGAAAAGAGACAAAGAAAATCACATTAAAATTGTTGCTTACGACCAGTTAAGATATTTTAAGAATAAAGATACTTATGTATATATTAATAAAACTGCCAGCGAACTTATAAAAATGTTAGCTAAAGATTTTAATTTAAAATACAATGTCATAGAAGATACAAAATATAAAATATCGAGAGTTGAAGAAAATAAAACTTTATTTGATATGATATTAACTGCACTAGATGATACTCTAAGAGAGAAAAAGGAAATGTATACCTTGTATGATGATTTTGGAAGAATAACATTAAAGAATGTTGCATCAATGAAATTAGATACTGTCATGAATAATGATGTAATCGAGGACTTTGACTATAATTCAAGTATAGATAGTGATACTTATACAAAAATCAAACTTGTAAGAGACAACGAGGAGTCAGGTAAAAGAGATGTGTATATTGCTCAAGACTCAACGCATATGAGGAGTTGGGGTATCCTACAACTATTTGATACAGTAGACAAAAACATGAGTGAAGCAGAGATAAAACAAAAGTGTGATATACTTTTAAAATTATATAATAAGAAAACTAAGTCGCTAAGTTTAAAAAACGCAATTGGAGATATTAGAGTGAGAGCAGGTTGTTTGGTACCTGTTTTTTTGAATTTAGGAGATATTGAATTACAAAATTATATGTTAGTTGAGAAAGTTAAACATACTTTTGAAAATAATTCACATTTTATGGATTTAACTCTTGTTGATGGAGACGAATTTGCTTCTTATTCTTCAAGCTCATACTCAAGTGGAAATACTAACAATAAAGATGAAAAGAAAAATGGTCCTGTACAAAGTACTACGAAAACAAATACAGGAAGAAAAGTACCAGCATTATTTACAGCATATTATCCTGGACCTGGTATAGAAGGCGGAGATAAAGATTGTACTGGAAAAAAATTAGTGCCTAAAAATCAAACTTGTGCAGCTCCTATGGATGTAAAGAAATATTATAAAAGTTGGTATAGTGAAAAGTTTTTAAAGGACCATCCATTTATAAAGCTAAATGATAAAATCAAAGTAATATTACCAGGTTCATCTATAGATGGAAAAACCTATACAGTTAGAGATAATGGAAGTGCTATTAATATATCTTCCTCAGGAGTTTATGATATAGATATATTAATGTCTACAGCAAGTGAGTGCAATAGGTTTGGCAAAAGAAAAGGGTATATAATTATAAATGGAGAGGAAGAAGAAACTTATCAAATTCAAGGTAATAATCAAGGCAGTAATGCAAATAATTCTAAAGAAGATAAACTAGTTAGTATAGCTAAAAGTAAATTAGGTTGTAAATATGCTCGAGGAGCAGAAGGACCTAACACTTTTGATTGTTCTGGGTTTACTCAGTGGTGTTATAAACAAGTAGGCATAAGTATTCCTAGGACAGTTGCAACACAAAGTAAAGCAGG
>NZ_JACVWH010000029.1:0-19866 GCF_020658495.1 Clostridioides sp. ES-S-0048-02 | reverse complement strand
CATGCACAATAATTCATTTAAGAGTTTAATTTCAGCCTTACATGATGATGAAGTTTTAGATAGTAAAAGCTTAGATAAGTTAGAAGAGTATTTTAAAAATTTAGAAGAAGATGATATTGATGAATAATAAAACTATCAGTATCTTTTTTAGTCTGAGACAATTGAGAATAGTGTTTTGATTTAATGCTAGCATTATGTGATGGTAGAAAATTATATATAAAGAAACGTGTTTATTTCCTTGTATTTGATAGTAAAAAATGTAGAAAGTAATACCAATTAAAACTTAAAGAAAGATATGAAAATATTACAAAAATTTAAACCATACAAATATGATGAAGAAATTAAAATTATAAAAGGAATATAATTTTATAAGAAATAGTTGACAGATAAATTGCCTTACTATATTATTGTATTAATTTATTAATACAATAATATAGTAAGGAGGTAATGAATGAACTCTAAAAAGTATAATATTACAAAAGGATTATTTATAGTTTACATAATTCTTTTGACATGGATAATACTATTTAAGTTGCAATTTGATATTTCAACTCTTGAAACCATGAATCTTAGAAGTATAAACTTAGTACCTTTTGCGGGTTCACTTATAATTAATAATAGAGTAGATATATCAGAGATTATATTAAATGTGGCTATATTTATACCATTTGGGATATATGTGTGTATGCTAAAAGAAGAATGGAGCTTTATAAAAAAAGTTATATCTATTTTTATAACTAGTTTAGCATTTGAAACACTTCAATATATATTTGCAATAGGTGCAAGTGATATAACTGATTTGATAGGAAACACACTAGGAGGAATCATAGGAATAGCTGTTTTTATGCTATTATCGAAAATATTTAAGAATAATACCATAAAAATTATCAATATATTGGCATTGATTGTGACAATTATTGTTGTATTATTTTTAGGATTAGTTATTTTTGCAAACTTATAGAAATAAGTATATAGGTTTAGCTTAAAATAGACCGTAAAATACAGTTACATATAAAATTATTTACACATAAAAAGCACCTATATAGGTGCTTTCCTAAATTATTAAAGAATTATTGTATCTTGAAACTCTTGTATATTCAATTCTTGATTTTCTCTTGTTTTCTCTAATAAATCTAACTCACAATTTATACAAACTTTAATTTCTGCATTGGTATTTTTCTCATAATAAGTTATATATTTATTTCTATATTTATCTATTTCTTTTCCACAACGACTACACATTACAATTATGCTCCTATCTTAGTTCCTCCATCTCTAACTATTCTTAATATATTCAATAGTAACACCTTTCTGAAAATAATAATTGTTAAAAAAGTTTGATGATTTGGATGTATTTTTAGAAAGTAGAAAAATATATACTTACTGACTAATGACAATCTTATATGTATTTTAGTTTGAGTGATTTAAGAAAAGTATTTTGAATGGGTATTATTTTATAGAGTAAATAAATACATATAAAAAGTAGTGTTTATTTCATTACACACTACTCTTTATATGTTATTGGTATTACTGGTCTTCATGTAATTTTAAATGAACCCTTAATTCAAAAGAATCTAGTTTTTGTTCTTTAGACTTATAATAAACTGCTTTATCAATTACAGATCTTAGGAGTTTATTTTTTCCAAGGGAATCTGAATCATGGTAAAGTGATAACACAGTTTTAATATCTTCTATTATTTTAGCATTGTCTTTTTTAACAGTACTCAATCTATTTTTTACTGTCTTAATTGAATCGTTAATTTCTTCAGTTCTTGAACTTATATTGTTGGACCTTTCAATAAATGTATCTTCATCATATATTCCTCGTTCTAGTAAATCATATAACTTATTTTTTTGCTTGCCTAATTCTTTTAATTCAGTTTCTAAGCCCTTTAAGACTCGTTTTTGAAATTCTATATTACTATCTTTATTATTTTTATCTAAGTCTAAATCAGATGCTTTTAATTGATATTTTTTTACAGTGTCTTCCAAAGATTTTAAAATGGCAGCTTCAATAAATTCAAATCGAGAACTTTTATTGCAACCAGGATGATAACAAACTATATAGTCATGGTCTGCATATGGTCTATATACTAATGGTCTGCCACAATTTTTGCAAATCACTATTCCTGCAAGTGGATTTTTTATTTGATTACCATAGCTGACATGACCATTTTTTTTGAGTATATTTTGAGCCTTTTTCCATGTTATTTCACTTATTAAAGGTTCATGCTTTCCTTTTGCTTCAATCCATTCATCTTTAGGTCTTAGTTTAACTGTTTTTATTTTGTTTGGGTTTTTAGACTTTTTATAGTCCTTTTTCTGCCACTGAATATAACCACAATAAGCTTTGTTTTTTATTATATTTGTAATTGCAGAATTATACCAATTAGCACCTGTGGCAGTTTTAATGCCTAAGTTATTTAGATATTTAGATATTTTACTACAACCCATATCCTCATTAATATATAAGTTAAAGATAGTTCTAACTATATCAGCATCCTTATTTGGTACAAGTATTCTTTCTTTTCTGCCTGTTGTTACAGCATCATATCCAAATGGGGCAGAAGTTCCTATGAAATTACCTTCTTCAACTGATTTTATTCTACCTCTTTGCATTCTTCTTGATATAAGTTTTAATTCTTTTCTTGCCATAAATGCTTCAAATTCTGAGTACTCTTCATCAAATTCATCTGTTAGGTCGTATGTTTTTCTAGGTGTGATGATTTTGGTTTTACTTTCTTTGAAAGTTTCTAGTATGACACCTTGGTCTTTCATGTCTCCACGTCCAAGTCTATCTAAATCCATTACTAGGACTGCATCATATTTATTTTCTTCTACTTCTTTTAGGAGTTCAATCATTTTAGGTCTATGTATTATACTTTCACCAGAAACTAATTCTTCTTTTATCTCAATTACATCTAAATATTGTTCTTTTGCTAGTTTTAATAGAGTAGATTTATGTCTACTTAAAGTTTCATATTCTCCTTGTTTTTCTGCTTCTTCATCAGCACGAGATTTTCTTAAGTATATAGCAACACTCATAATAAGTAATCACACTCCTTATGTAGTATATTATATATCATATTAGTGGCAATTAATAATACTTTACAATAAAAAAATACACTAACATGAGGTTAATGTATTTTTTTATTGTAAAGTATAAATTATAATAGCATTTAGAACTGTTCAGTAGCAACAAGAAAACCTTTATTTATTAAAATGTCAGCATCTGCTTGTGATGCTGGAGCATAACCTTTAGATAATAAATCATTTATGTATAATTTATTATATATAAAACAGAATACTATTGAACTAAGTCCAAAGGTTACACAAGCACAGATTAATTCTATAAGCATCCATTTCCAGTCTCCCCTAAAAAGAGCAGGGAAAAAACCAAAAAAGAAAGTTGTCCAACTAAAACCAACTTTACATTCCTTTATCATTCCCACATTATTTCTTAATCTTACTTTCATTAAATTATCCCCCTCACTAAGATATTAATTTTATATCAAATGTAGAATTTTTTATTGCAATAAATCTATACCTAGTATTAGTTATTAATTATATTATTTGCTAGTACAACAAAAAAGATAAATAAAATAAGTATAAAGCAATATATTAAACATCCACATGTGATTTTACTAAAAAAATATTGTTTTTCTTTTTTTGCATCCATAATAACATCCCCTAAAAATGTGTTGTTGTATACAATAATGGCTATAACATATAGTATACAAGATTGTTTGTTATAAAGTTGTCGAATGATAAGTAAAATTATATTAATATATATATTTGTATTTAAACATGAGGAAATTCAATATATAGAGATAAAATAAATTTTAAGATATTTTAAAAATTTAAGTAAAATTAATAATATACAGATATAACTAAATAGAAAATTTTAAAATACTTAATAAAAAATTATAAAATGAAATTTAAGTAATTAATATTAGGAAATAATGGAATAAGATGTGGTTATTTAGTTTATTTTGTAACTCTATTAAGTAAAGTTAGAAATTTTATTTTTTATTCAGTAAAACTAATCAGATACTTATATAAATAAATTGAATTTTGTATGAAAATATTGTATAAATCGATATAATTTAATAAAAAAATATAGTATAATGCAATTGAAAACAATTTTTAGGGGGGAATTATATGTATAATTTCAAAAAAGTATTAAGCTTGTTTATGATAATTTTATTATCAATTTCTGTGGTGGCATGTTCTAGTGGGGGAGATGCAAAAGATGAAAGTAAAGGCAAAGATAAACAATTTATTGAGGAGTTAGGAAAAGAACTTAAACAAAGATGGGCTGTAGCATCTAAAGACGAGAATGGAACATCAAATTTAAAAGAGGATGAAGCTCTTGAAAAGCTTATAAAAATAGAACTAGATGCTTTGTCAAAATATAAAGATGCTGAGTTTGATAGCCCAGAACTTGGTAAGTTAGCAAAGGATTACATAAAAGCAGTTGAAGATTCAAAAGATTCATTAAAATATTATTCAAATGATACTGTAAAATTTTCAGAACTTTGGGAAAAGTCATATAATGAAAGAAGCACAATACTATTAACTTTAGTTGATAAGTTTGGACTACAAGTAGATGAAAAAGAATTTAAGGTATTAAAAGACAATGCTCAAGTTGTCAATGAAAAAAATGCATCAAAAGAAAAAGTTGATGCTATGGTGAAAGGTATAAAATTTGAAAAAGTAAAAGATGAATATGACTGGAAAACTTATCAAGCTACTGTAGAAAATACGAGTGATTTGGACCTTCAAGATTTTTATTTAGATATAAACTTAGTAGATAAAGAGTCTGTAGTGATTGATACACAAACAACATCAGGAATAAATGGGACATGGAAAAAAGGGCAAAAGGTGAGACTTGAATTTACTACAGATAAGGAGTTTGAAAAAATAGAATGGATACCTCATTATTCTGCTAATGATTATAGTATAACTGAATAGCGATTTATTAATATTTAAAATACATATAAAGTACTTACTAATTTAAGTGAGTACTTTTTTAATTAATTAAATTACCAGTATATGTTATAATAGTTTTAGCAAGAAGATGTAATCTACAATTTAAGAGTGGAGTTCATACGAGGATAAAACCTACTTCCTGATGAAAGGAGGTGGGAAGTATGGACAACTTTTTACTTAGTGTATTAGCTAGTTTAACAGCTAGTTTGATTGGATATACAGTTTGTATATGTATCAAAAACGTAAAAAGCCACTCTACTCGTGGCAAGAGTAAAAGTGGCTGGGAATTTGATTTTAAAATCAAATTCCACAAATTTAAATAATTTCTAATTTTTTAAATTATGAACTTCACTCTACGTCTAAATAGATTGTAGTTCTTCTTGCTTTTATTATATCACAAATTGGAGTAGATATTCAAAAATAATATTTTTATATGCTAGTAAAAATGTAGATAGTTTTGCAGTGTGCGAATTTTTAAATATAATGCTTGTAATTATTGAAATTACTGCATCAGAGACTAATTTTTCAAAATGTCAAAAAACACTACTGGTGCTTCACTGCAAATTTAAGAGAGTTTTATATGTGTAAGTATTGGAAATACTCAATTCATTTTGGGGTTTTATATTAACTATGTGGTATGTAAAGTTTACAAAGCCTTTAGGTTTGCATTAAAAGAACACAGTTTTATATTAACTATGTGGTATGTAAAGATATATTAGTAGAATAATACATTCTTAAATTGTAAAAGTTTTATATTAACTATGTGGTATGTAAAGCCGCTTCTCTAGCTGATAAATCAACATGATTTGCTTGTTTTATATTAACTATGTGGTATGTAAAGGATTCAGGAGCAATTAATAAAGACTATGTAAATAGAGTGTTTTATATTAACTATGTGGAGAAAAATAGAGTAGTTCAAACTACTCTATTTTTTTATTCATAAGTATATTTTATATTAATTTCCTTTTTATTAATTCTTCTTCGCAATAATATCTACACAATTCTAAAAAATCTATTTCTAAAGCAAGTGATAAATCTATAATTGTAGAAATATTAATATTTTTATATCTTTTATTTTCTAAATCAGAAATATATGCTCTACTATAATTTGCTTTTTTAGCTAATTCTATTTGAGTCAGACCTCTTTCTTTTCTTAGTTTTTTTAGCATGTATAAAATCTCCTTTTATTAAATTTTATATATGATATTATTTGTAGAATTATAAAATAAATGCGGGTATTAGCATCGTTTTTTAATGGTATAATATGGTAATATGTACTTAAGATAAAATTTTATCGTAGTAGAATAAAAAAATAGACATAAAAAGAATGTAAAAAATTGTAATAAAAAAAATTGAAATTAAAATTATGAATTTTGATATAGTAAGAAAAATACTCAAAAATACGGATTTATACACATATATACAATAAAGTAAAATATTTTTAAAATGAAAAATAAAATGAGTACTAAAAAGACATATTGCCTAGGTTGCAACAATTTTAGGAACTCTATATAATATATTTACAAAGCAATTTTAAGAAATCTTAAATAGATAATTTGTTGAAATAAATTTACTAGAGTTGTAAATTAAGGGGATTTTTATAACTATTTATACGAACGTGAGTTCTTAAAATCTTAATATTTCTTAATTTTATATGAAAATAGGAGATATAAAACGTTTAAAGAAGACAAGAGAATAAAGAATAAATATATAAGGATGTGGTTTAGATGAAAATATGAATAATATACTAAATTTATACAAAGAAGGAAATAAGATATACTCACATATAGTGCATTTAAAAATAAAAGGATTGGTGGTGTTTAATATTAGATATGTTTAAGTGCATATCTATAGTATGAGGGGTATTATAAAATATTTAGAAATGGAGGAATGTGGTAATGGATGAAGTAGAAAATGTAAAATCTAAAGAAGCTAAAAAAGCTAAAGAATTTATTGAATTATTAAGTACTCTAAAAGTTGCTAATAAAGATAAATTTTTAGAATCCAAAGGTTTGTTAATGGGCTTAAATACAAAATAAAAAAACAGAGTAACACTACTCTGTTTTTTTATTTTCACTATCTGCTTCTTCTATTGATGACAACATAAATTTTTTAACTACATTTCTCATTTCATCATCAAGTTTCAAATACATTCTAGTCATTTCTTTTATTTCTTCATCCGCATCAATTCCTTCTAATAAATCAACATATTTATCTCCAGAGCCATCTAGAAGCCAATCTTTATTAATTCCATAAAAATTATATAAGTCATCTAAGATTCTGTTTGTAAAATTTTTAGCACCTGTTTCAAGACCTGCTAAGTGACTTCTTGAAATCCTAAGACTTGATGCAAAATCAGACTGTGTGATTTTCTTCTCTTCTCTGATTTTTTTTAATCTAGAACCGATTTCTTTATTTTTTTCTTTATTTGTTTTTGTTTGCATTTTATAGCCCTCCTAGAGAACATTATATAATAAGAAAAGTTCTTTTGCAACAATAATGAAATGAAAATGTTCTTTTTGAAAAAAAATATAAAACACTATTGCTTTTTGTTCGAAAAGAACCTATAATGAAGTTACAAAAGTTCTTAAAGAACAAATGGAAGTTCTTAAAAAACTGAAAAAGGAGGAGATATTTTATGAAACTTTCAACAGAAGAGCAAAAAAAACACAGAGATGAGTTTATTAGTAATATTGATAAATTGAAGAAGGCTAATATTTATGCTTTTTTCGAAGCAAAAGGACTAGTAAAAGGTATACTTGAAAATAAAAAATCTGAAGATACAAAAAACTAGGGAGGAATAAATTATGAGTAATAATTTGATGATGTTTGAAGGAAAAGAAGTTGAAGTGTTTGAATTTGAAGGTGAAATTTTATTTAATCCATATCATTGTGGAAATTGCTTAGGAATTGGTAATGAAGGAGTTAGAAAAGCAGTTACTAGAATGAATAAGAATCAAGTGATTAAATTAACTAATTCAATTGTGACAGATAGTCACTTTAGAAAATTGCATAATACAGGAGAAAATTTTCTTACTGAAAGTGGAGTATATAAATTAATCTTTAAATCAAGAAAAGAAGAAGCAGAGAAATTTCAAGATTGGGTTACAGATGAAGTACTACCATCAATAAGAAAAACAGGTACATATAGTAACAAAGCTAAAGATAGTAAAGATGAATCAGAAATAAAATACATGAATGCTCAAGCAAGATTAAAAAATGCAAGAGCGAGAGAGGCAAAGATATATTTAGAGTTAGCTGATAAAGTGTCACAAGCTGGTATACCAGAATTTGCTCAAGTGATGTACTCAAAAACTACTGAATTACTTTCTGGGGAAGCATTAATACCATTACCTAAGATGGAAAGAAAAACTTATTCAGCTACAGAAATAGGAGAAATATTAGGAATTTCAGCTAACAAAGTTGGAGGATTAGCAAATGCTTATAATCTAAAAACAGATGAGTATGGAATTAATGTATGGGATAAAGCTAAATATTCAGATAAACAAGTACCTAATTTTAGATATTATGAAAATGTAATACCAGTTCTAGAAAAAGTTTTAAATGCTTTTGAAAACTAAATTTAAGGAGGAATAATAAAATGAAAGAAAATAACAGAATAGTGAGTGCTATAAATGAGGATATAGTGAGTGTTGGAGTTGGAAGAGAAATGGATTTAACAGTTAAGGAATTGAATATGATAGATGATTTCAAGAAAGCTATGAATGGTGTTAACAATGAGATAGCTAATGATTATGCTCTTTTAGAAATGGATAGAGATATTTTAGATAAAATTGCATTAAATACAGCTTTAAACTACAAAAAAATGAATTTTGAGTATTCAGAAATAGATGAAAAACTATTTGATGATTTTACTTTTAAGTTTATGCTAAAGTTTTTTGGTGATATAGAAGAAGATGAATTACTCAAATATCTTGTTTATATAGGAGAGGAAGAAGAAAGTTATAAATTGAATGATAGAGAAAGGATATTTTATAAAATAGTAGATACACTTGATGCAATAGCAGATATAAAAATAGCAGACCAAAATAAGATAGAAAAAGAAGTAGGTATGTGCATAGGTGAAGATAATTATATAACTTATTGCATAGATGAAGACTTAATAAAATTTTATATTAAAGATGAAGAAGAACTAGCTATAGATAAAAATAGTCCTCTACTATATATGTTAGATACACTATTTTATGAAGTACATGAAGATTAAAAATTGCAATAATTAAATAAGTATAAGACAAGTTTATGAGCTCATATTTTATAACAAGGGGTGATGTTATGAAAATACTACAACAATTTAAACCATACAAGTATGATGAAGAAAAAAATATTGAATATGATGAAAAAATTATAGCTAATCAAAACACAGAAGTTTATATAGTATATCCACGTATATCTGATGAAGAGAACAGGAGAAGATGGAAAGAGTTTGATGAAGTAGCCAAAGAAGTAGCTATTAATATAGCAATGAAGAAAGCTGAGACAGTAGAAAGTTAAAAAAATAGAGAAGTTGCTAATGCTTAGCACTTTCTCATAGAAGAAAATTGGACAACTATTTTTAAACAACTAGGAATAAAAATATTAAAGTGTATTTGAAAGAAGGTGATGAAATTGCTGAGTCTTAATATTAGTAATAAGAACATAGTAACACTTAAAAAAGATGGGAAGTTTTTAGCCAATATAGTATTTAAGGATATTAAAACTGGTAAAAAAATATCAGTTGGAACATTAAATAAAAAAAGTGCTGGTCAAAGTAACCAACACAACAAATAAAAAGTTAATAAAATTATAACATAAAAATTATAAGGTTAGCTATATAAAGATTTAAAAAAGGGGATATAGTTTTATGGATAATCAAGAAATAATTAAACTAGTGCTAGAATTCAAAAATGGAAATGAATTAGCATTTGAAACATTACTGAGAGTGTTTGATAAAGACGTTAAGATAAGAGCTAATATATTATTAAAGACTAATTTTAATATAGATAAAGATGACTTAATTCAATCTGGATACATTGGTATATATAGAGGATTAAAAAATTTAAAAACATGTGGAGAAACTTATCCTAAATCATTCTTAAGAAAATGTATTAGAGATGAAATGTATACCTATATTAGAAATCAGTTAAGAAAGAAACATACATTTATAAACGAAGCACTTTCTATAGAACCAAAACATTATGAAGTACTGCATAATGATATTTTAATAGAGGATGAAGTAATACATTCAGATATTTCAAAAAAAGTGATTAATTATATTAATTACTTACCAGAAAAGCAACAAAAGGTAATGAGATTATATGCAGATGGTTTTGATATTCTACAAATATCCAAACTATTAAAAAATAAAAGAAAAATTGTAGAAGAGAATCTATATGATGCTACAGAATGTTTAAGAGAATTATGCTTAGATAATATCTATTTATAAAACACAAAAAGGGGAGATTTAAAATGGTTGAAGTTAATATAAAAATTAAAGGTGAAGCAAGTGAAATAATTGACTCAATTAGAGCTATATTTAATAGCTTTGGTGAAGAGTCAATGACAGAGATAAAAGCAGAGCAAGAATATAAAAGTAGACGTAGTAGAAAGTTAAAAACAGAAGATTTATCAGAACAGGAATAAAGAAGGTGATATAAGTTGCAACTATATAAGCATCAAGAGGAAGCTTTAAAGCTAACAGAACATAATAATAAATGTGCATACTATCTTGATATGGGACTTGGAAAGACATTTGTAGGAAGTGAGAAGTTAATGAGTTTGGAAACTAATACAAATTTATTAATCTGTCAGAAATCAAAGATTGATGATTGGATGCATCACTTTAAAACACATTATCCAGGTGTAGGGATAATCAATGGAACAAAGAAACTTAGTGAAGGTATAGAGTATTTTAAGTTTGTTGAAGTTCCATTTATAGTAGTAATCAATTATGAATTAGCTTTTAGAAGAAAAGAGTTATTAGATTTAAAGGATTTTACTCTAATGTTAGATGAATCATCAATGATTCAAAATGAAAAGGCTAAGAGAAGTAAGTTTGTACTAAATTTAAGCCCTAAAAATGTAATACTACTTTCTGGAACTCCATGTAGTGGCAAATATGAGCAACTATATTCTCAAATTAAACTACTAGGGTGGAATATATCAAAAGATTTATATTGGAAGCAATATATTGATGTTGAGTATAAAGATATTGGTGGTTTTCCAATGAAGGTAGTAACAGGCTATAAGAATGTTGAAAGATTAAAAAAGAAGTTAAGAGATTATGGAGCAGTATTTATGATGTCAGATGAAGTGTTTGACTTGCCAAAACAGATAGATAATGTAATGAAAATTAGTACTACAAGAAAATATAGGAAGTTTAAAAAGGATTCAATTATAAGTATTTCAGATAATATTGAACTTGTTGGAGATACAACATTAACTAAAATGTTATATGAAAGACAATTATGCAGTCAATACAATAAATTTAAGCTAGAAGCTTTTGAAGATTTAATAAACTCAACAAGTGACAGACTGATAGTATTTTACAATTTTAATGAAGAGCTAGACAGATTAATAGAATTATCAAGAGATAGACCCATATCAATCATAAATGGTTTTACAAAGGATTTAAACAATTATGATGAATATAATAATTCGATTACATTTGTACAATATCAAGCAGGAGCTATGGGTTTAAATCTACAAAAGTGCAATAAGATTATATACTTTAGTCTTACTTTATCTTGTGAATTATTTATGCAAAGCAAAAAGAGAGTTCATAGAATAGGTCAAGAAAATACATGTTTTTATTATTATATGATTTGTAGAAATAGTATTGAAGAAAAGATATATAAAAGCTTACAAAGTGGTATTGACTATACAAATAAATTATTTGAGAAAGGAGAGTAATTTTTGGGGGCAGAAAAGCAGTTTGAAAATAAAGTTAAAAATTTTTTAAAAGAACAAGGTTGTTGGTTTATTAAATACTGGGGAGGTTCAGCATATACAAAAAGTGGAATACCAGATTTATTAGTTTGTTGTAGTGGTAAATTTATAGGAATTGAAGTCAAAGCTGAAAAAGGAAAAGCAAGTGAACTACAAAAGTATAATATTAAAGAAATTGAAAAGTCAGGTGGAATAGGAATTATTCTATATCCAAAAGACTTCGAGAAATTTCAACATATGATTTTAGAAATAAAGAAAGTAGGTGAGTAAATGCAGTTCTCACATAGTAGGATAGGGGTATTTAAGAGTTGTCCATATAAGTATAAGTTACAGTATATTGACAAGGTGAAAACAATATTAAATGCAGATGCTAACAATGCTTTAATATTAGGAACATCACTCCATACAGGCATTGAAAAAGATGTTGATGCAGCAGTAAAAGAATATTATTTTAGCTATCCAAGTATAACAGATTTACACATTAATGAAGTGATGAAGTTAGATTATTTAATACCAAAAGTAAAAGAAATTTTACCAAAAGGGTTTAATGAGGTTCAAATAACAACTAGTGATTTTATAGGGTTTATAGATTTGTTAGCACCACATGTATACATGACTGATACAAACTTAAATACAAATGAAACAACCATATATTATGAAGATGAAGAAAGAGTATTTGATATTTATGACTTTAAATATTCAAACAACATAGATAGATATTTAGAAAGTGAGCAACTTCATCTATATAAGTATTTTTATGAAAAGCAACATCCAAATCATGAGATAAAAGATTTGTACTATGTATTTGTACCTAAAATTCAGATTAGACAGAAGAAAACAGAAAACTTACATCAATTTAGACAAAGATTACTTAATGAGCTTGGTAAATCTGAAATAAAAATAGTAAAGGTTGAATATGACTCAAACAAAGTTATTAATTTCCTTGTAGATATAAAAAGATGTCTTGAAAACAAGGAATTTGAAAAAAATCAAAATAAATTATGTAATTGGTGTGACTACCAAGAATACTGTGAAAAGGGGATTGATTATATGTTATTACCAAAGAGTGAAAGAAGAAGTGTAGAAGGAATTAATAAAAAAACTTTATGGATTTATGGTTCTCCATTTAGTGGAAAGACTACATTAGCAAATGATTTTGAAAAGCCTTTAATGCTTAATACAGATGGGAATATAAAGTTTGTTGATGCTCCATACATTTCTATAAAAGATATTGTAACAGTTGAAGGGAGAATGACAAAGAGACAACTTGCATGGGATGTATTTAAAGAAGCTATAAAAGAATTAGAGAAAAAAGAAAATGATTTTGAAACAATAATTGTTGACTTGTTAGAAGATACATACGAAGCTTGTCGACTTTACATGTATGACAAGATGGGAATAACTCATGAGTCAGATGATAGTTTTAGAGCATGGGATAAGGTTAGAACGGAGTTTTTAAGCACTATAAAACGACTTATGAACCTTGACTATAAAAATATAATATTAATTTCACATGAAGATACATCAAAGGACATTACTAAAAAGGGTGGTGATAAGATAACATCAATTAAGCCTAACTTACAAGAGAAAGCAGCAAATAAAATAGCAGGTATGGTTGATATAGTTGCAAGGGTGGTAGCTGATGGAGAAGTTAGAACTTTATCTTTTAAGACTAATGAAGTGATATTTGGAGGGGGTAGATTAAAAGTAAAATCTAATGAAATTCCACTTGATTATAATGAATTAATGAAAGTCTATGATGATATTAGTATAGAGAAAAAAGACGTTAAGAAGTCAAGTAAGACTAAAAAATCTAATGCTGAAGAAGTTAAGGAAGAGGTAGTTGTAACACCTGTAGTAGAAGAAATGAGTGAGAAAACTGAAAAAGAACAGACAGAAACAGAGGAAGAAGTAATTGAACAAGAAGAACCAGTTAAACCAATTAAGAAAACTAGAAAAAAGAGAAGTTAATTTAAACGATTATATAAAATAGGTTAGTAATTAAAAAATTTAAAAGAAAAGGATGGTATATGATATGGATTTTAGTAAATTTGATAAAGCAATAGATGTAAAAGGATTAAAAGAAGATATAAAAGAAGCATCTGAAAATGGTGGTAAATTTAAAGATGTACCACATGGTACTTATGAGGTAGAAATAAACAAAATGGAATTAAGCGAGTCTAAAAAAGGTGACCCAATGTTTGTATGTTGGTTTAAAATACTAGAAGGAGAGTATAAAGATTCATTAATGTTCATGAATCAAGTAGTTAAGCAAGGTTTTCAAATTCATATAGTAAATGAATTTTTAAGAAGTTTGGAAACTGATATTGAAGTTGAATTTGAATCATACAGCCAATATGCACAACTCATAATGGATATAGCTGAGGAAATAGATGGAGAGCTTGAATTTGCTATTGAATATGGTGAGAAGAAAGGTTTTAATACCTTTACAATAAAAGACATATTTGAAGTAGCTTAGAAACTTTATTACAGCTAGGTGTATACATGCATCTAGCTGTAATATTAAAAAGGTAGGTAATTAATATGAGAGTAAAAAGAAAAGATGGCACTTATAAGCCCAGGTAAAATTGTAAGATGTCTTTATTGTGGAAAAAGATTTTACAAGTTAGATAACTCTAAAGTCATATATTGTAGTAGAAAATGTGCAGCAAAAGCGAGAGGGGTGTTCTAAATGATTTTTTATGATTTTGAAGTATTCTCTTATGACTGGTTAGTTGTATTTATAGATGTTCTAAATAAAAAAGAAGAAGTTATTGTAAATGATATAGATAAGTTAAATTCATTTTATATAGAGCATAGAGAAGATATTTTTATTGGTTACAACAGTAGACATTATGACCAATATATTTTTAAAGGACTATTATGTGGATTTAATGCAAAAGAAATAAATGATTATATTATTGTTAAAGGTCAACCTGGTTGGAAGTTTTCAAACTTATTAAGAAACATACAAATTAATAACTATGATGTTATGACTAGTTTTCATGGATTAAAACAATTAGAAGGTTTTCAAGGTCATAGTATAAAAGAATCTAATGTATCATTTAACATTGATAGACCATTAACTAATGATGAAATAGAAGAAACTATAAAATACTGTAGATATGATGTCGAACAAACTATAGATGTTTTTATTGAAAGAAAGTCCGAATTTGAAGCACATATGGGATTAATTAAAGCTTTTAAACTTCCGGTAGCATATATTGGTAAAACTCAAACACAACTAACAGCAATTATATTAGAAGCTACAAAGAAAGAACATGATGATGAATTTGACTTACAAATACCAGATACTCTAAAAATTGATAAATATAAGGAAGTTTTAAGCTGGTATAAGAACCCACTAAACCATGACTATTCTAAAAATCTAAAAATTAATATTTCTAATGTACCTCATGTATTCGCTTGGGGTGGTGTTCATGGAGCAATAACAAAATACTATGGTGAAGGTTATTTTTTACATGTGGATGTTAATTCCTTCTATCCAAGTCTTATGATTAGATACAATTACCACTCAAGAAATATAAAAAATCCTCAAAAGTATGTTGAAATTTATGACAAAAACTTACAGTTAAAAAAAGAAAAATCACCTCTAAGACCAGCCTACAAATTGGCAGTTAATAAAACATATGGAGGAATGAAAGATAAAAACAATAATTTATATGACCCAAGACAGGCTAATAATGTATGTGTTAGTGGACAGCTGTTATTACTTGATTTAATAGAGAAGTTAGAAGGTCATTGTAAACTTATTCAGAGCAATACAGATGGATTAATTGTAAAGTTAAGTACAATAGATGATTATGAGTTAATAGATGATATATGTTATGAGTGGGAACAAAGGACAGGCATGGGTTTAGGTTTTGATGTATACACTAAAATATTTCAAAAGGATGTTAACAATTATTTAGTTATAACAGAAGATGGAGAAGTTGAAGCAAAAGGATTATATATCAAAGATTTAGGAAATCTAGACTATGATTTACCAATTATAAATAAAGCACTTAAAAATTATATGGTAAACAATACACCTATTGAAGAAACTATAAATAACTGTAATGATTTAATAGAGTTTCAAAAGATAGTAAAAATAAGTAGTAAATATTCACATGGTTTATATAGTCCAACTATAGAGGGAAAAACAAAAAAAGTATTTATTGGCGGTAAGATTTTAAATGATAAATGTTTTAGAGTATTTGCTTCAAAAAATAAAAATGATGGTGGTATTTATAAAGTCAAAAATAAAGAAAAAAATCCAGAAAAATTTGCTAATACACCAGATAAATGTTTTATAGAAAATGGAAGTGTTATAGGTAAAAAAGTACCAAGGAAGCTAGATAAAATTTGGTATATAGATTTAGCAAATGAAAGACTCAAACAGTTTGGAGTATTATTAAGTAATTGAGGTGGTGATTAGTGAGTTTTGACCTATTTAAAGGATATATAGTTACAAATAATAAAAAGGCAGCTGAGAAATTTAAAAATGTAAAAAAGTTAAAAACTTATGAACAGATTAAGAATTTACCAGAGTTTGCAGGTGTTTTAGCAGAAGAAACTGTGTTAGTTGATATTGATGATTTTGAAAGTAGTGAAATTCTATACAAAATAGTACAAGATTTAAAGCTAAAATGTAGAGTTTACAAGACAACACGAGGTAAGCATTTTCTATTTAAAAATACTAGTTTAGAAAAGAATAGAACAAAATGTAGACTAGCTATAGGTTTAAATTCAGATATAAAATTAGGATGTAAAAATTCCTATTCAATTTTGAAGTTCAACAATATTGAAAGAGAAATTTTATATGATAGTAAAGAAATACAAGAGATGCCAATGCATTTAACTCCTATAAAAAATGGAATTGATTTTTTAAGTCTTGGAGAAGGTGATGGAAGAAATCAAGCATTATATAACTATATTTTGACTCTACAGAGTAATGATTTTACTGTTGAGGAAATAAGAGAAACAATAAGAGTTATTAATAAATATGTTTTAAAAACTCCATTACAAGATAATGAACTTGAAGTAATTTTGAGAGACGAATCCTTTCAAAAGAAGATATTTTTTAATTCAAAAGGTTCATTTTTATTTGATGAGTTTGCTAAATACATAAAAAATAATAATCATGTAATCAAGATAAATGACCAGTTACATTTATATAAGGATGGTATTTATGTAGATGGTCAAGCAAGAATAGAAGCAGAAATGATTAATAATATAAGCAATTTAAATAAGGCTAAGAGGAGTGAAGTACTTAGTTATTTAAATTTATTAATAAGTGAGAATACAAGTATGTCAGAAGCTAATTTAATCGCTTTTAAGAATGGTATATATAATATAGTTGATGATTCTTTTATAGAATTTTCACCAGAATTTATCATAACAAATAAAGTTAATTGGAATTACAATCCAGTAGCATATTCAAAGTTAGTTGATAAAACTATGAATAAATTATCCTGTGGGGATTTTGAAATTAGAATGTTACTTGAAGAAGTAGTAGGGTACTGCTTTTATAGACGTAATGAGCTTAGAAAAGCTTTTATATTAACTGGAGATAAAGCAAATGGTAAATCTACTTATCTGGATATGATAAAGACATTATTAGGAGATGAAAATACATCAGCACTTGATTTAAAAGAGTTGAGTGATAGATTTAAAACTGCTGAGTTATTTGGAAAACTTGCTAATATAGGGGATGATATAGGAGATGAATTTATTGCTAATCCTGCTATATTTAAAAAGTTAGTAAGTGGTGATAGGGTAAATGTTGAAAGAAAAGGTCAGAATCCATTTGATTTTAACAACTATAGTAAGTTTTTATTTTCAGCTAATAACATACCTAGAATAAAAGATAAGACTGGAGCAGTGCTTGATAGACTAATTATTATTCCTTTTAATGCTAGCTTCTCAGTAAATGATAAGGATTTTGACCCTTATATAAAGTACAAATTGAGAGAGCAAGAAGCAATAGAATATTTAATAAACTTAGGGTTACAAGGTTTGAAAAGGGTATTACAAAATAGAAAATTTACAGTCCCAGATAAGGTCAAGAAAGAAATACTAGAATATGAAGAAGTTAATAATCCTATTTTAGGATTTTTTAAAGACGTTGATAAGATAGAAAATGAATCAACAAAAGAAATATATAGGAAATATCAAGAGTATTGTATATTAAATGGATTACAGCCTATATCAAACATTGAGTTTTCAAGACAAGTAGTCAAAAAGTTTGGATATGAAGTAAAAGATAAAAGAATACAAGGTAAGAAATATAAAGTATTTACTAGAGCAGTCCCGGGATAGTCCCGGATGTAGTCCCTAGATGTAATATAGTAATTTCAACGTTGTCCCGGATGTCCCTAGATGTTTTTGACCTTTTATATATTTAACTAAAAAATCATCAATTTTTTGTGATGATTTTGCTCCCTTTATATAAAGAATATATATATAATAGTATGGGACTGAACAAAAATTATTGTCTGGATATATTGAAATAGCTAGGCTTGAAGCAGTCCCGGATGTATTTTACATCTGGGACTATCTGGGACTGGGTTTAATTAAGAAGTTATATAATGTAAAAATATTTAAAAAATAAGATAGATTTCATTAATAACCTAATAAAATAATTAAAAAGAATATTCTGTTAATTTGCAAGGATGTGAAAATGGAGTGACAGACTATGAAAAATTAGAAGAATTGTTAAATTCATATAGTAATTTGGATATTGAAATTAGAGAAATAGAGTTAAAAGTAAGAGGTAGTAGTTTGAGAGGAATAGAGTTAAATGGAATGCCTAAAGGAAATAATGTTTCTTCACCAATCGAAAATGAGTTAATATATGTTGAAAGATTGGAGAATGAGAAAATATATCTACAAATTAAAAAAGAATCAATTAATAATATGTTAAATTTATTAGATGATTTTGAGAAAAATCTAATAGAACTAAGGTATTTTAAAAAACTACAATACAAACAGATAAGTTATGAATTAAATATAAGTGAATTATATGTAGGAAAAAAGAGAAAAAAAGCATTAGATAAAATACTTCCCTTTGCTAAAAAATATAATCTAATATGAAGGTCATGTTTGTGTCCGATTTATGACCGATTAATGATTGATTTAGTATAGAAACATGTCACATCAATGTATTGTGATATAAGTTATAATGGTAGTATGAAACAAGTGTATAATATATCCCCTTGAAAAAAGACTAAGTTATCTCGACTTGGTCTTTTTTAATTTGTAAATAAGGAGAATAAAAACATGAATGATTTAAGAGGAAAGATAATAAAAGAATTAGATGAATTTAATATAGATGCTGATGATGAATTCTTAGATCATGGAGTTGAATATGTTGAGAGTTTTATAGGAAAAAGTGCTATTAGTGAAGAGTTATTGATAAGGGGAGTAGTGCTTATGGCAAATTATATAGTAAAGATGGAAAATAAAGACTTAGATTAATTTCTAGGTCTTTTTTATGCAAAAATTTAATAAGTTTTAGATGTCGGAGTTACCGACATCTGAAAAGGTCTATTAAAAATGCATAATATGCACTATTCGGATATGCACACTATGCATATCTAAAATTCAAATACCTAGGAGGTTGATTTTATGAAACTAAAACTTGTTAAAAAAGGAAAATTTTTAGGGACAATATGCGACTTTTACATGAATGAAGAAAAAGAAATATTTATGAGCAGAACACAACTAGGTCATGCTCTTAAATATTCTAACCCAAGTAAAGCGATAGAAAATATACATAACAGAAATTTTGAGTATATGAAAGGAAAATCTATTGAAATAACGGGGGCTCAAATTGAGGGGTCGATATATAAAAATAAAAATGCTAAGAAAATATATATGTATAATGAAAAAGGAATCTATGCTATAGTAAGAAAATCTAATATGCCT
>NZ_JACVWH010000028.1:0-22612 GCF_020658495.1 Clostridioides sp. ES-S-0048-02 | reverse complement strand
AAGTAGTAGTAACAGGAGTAGAAATGTTCAGAAAATTATTAGACCAAGCACAAGCAGGGGATAATATAGGAGCATTATTAAGAGGAGTACAAAGAAACGAAATAGAAAGAGGACAAGTACTAGCAAAAACTGGATCAGTAAAAGCACACACAAAATTTACTGCAGAAGTATATGTACTTAAAAAAGAAGAAGGTGGAAGACATACACCATTCTTTGATGGATATAGACCACAATTCTATTTCAGAACAACAGATGTAACAGGAGCTTGTAAGTTACCAGATGGAATAGAAATGGTAATGCCTGGAGATAACGTAACAATGGAAGTAGACTTAATAAACTCAATAGTTGTAGAAGAAGGATTAAGATTCTCAATAAGAGAAGGTGGGAGAACAGTAGCTTCAGGAGTTGTTGCTACAATAATCGAATAATCTTTTACTAAGCTAATTGATTTCATATAAAAAAAGAGGGGGTTTAACCTCTCTTTTTTGTTTTTGTTGACAAGTAGCAATAAAGCATATATACTAAACTAGTGCCTTGAGATAGATTCATAATCAAGTTTAAGGTTATAATGTTGTAAGAGAAAATAAAATTGAAAAAAACATAAAAAAAACTTGAAAAAATGTAACAGATGATATAAAATATAATAGTGTGCTTGAGAGATTAAGAAAATAAGAATTAAATCCTAGTGAAATACGAACTGATGTCGATTTGAAAGTTACAACACACCCGGAGCAGTGTGTCGGTATTAGTTGTACGCAACTTGAAAATTAAACACGTGATAAAGGAGGGAAAACAAAATGGCTAAGAATGAAAAAATAAGAATAAGATTAAAATCATATGATCACAAATTATTAGATTTTTCAGCAGGTAAAATAGTTGAAACTGCTAAAAAGGCTGGATCACAAGTTTCAGGACCTGTGCCTCTACCAACAGAAAAACAAATTGTAACTATATTAAGAGCCGTACATAAGTACAAAGACTCTAGAGAACAATTTGAAATAAGAACTCATAAAAGACTAATCGACATAGCTAATCCAACACCTAAAACAGTTGACTCATTAATGAGATTAGACTTACCAGCAGGTGTAGATATAGAAATAAAATTATAAGAACCCCTAAGATATTATCCTATAGGTAACTATCTTAGAATGATTACTTCTAAAATGATGTAATCCGCTGTAAGAATTATAGGAGGTGCTAATATGAATGGAATATTAGGAAAAAAAGTTGGTATGACTCAAATATTCACTGATAAAGGTGTAGTTATACCTGTAACAGCTGTTGAAGCAGGCCCTATGGTCGTTACTCAAATAAAAACAGTTGATAAAGATGGATACAATGCTATACAAATAGGTTTTGAAGATGCTAAAGAAAAATCTTTAAACAAGCCTAAAAAAGGACACTTAGCTGCTGCTAATGTTTTAAAGAAACATTTAAAAGAGTTTAGAGTAGATTCTGTAGAAGGATACACAGTTGGACAAGAAATAAAAGCTGATGTATTTGAAGCAGGTGCAAAAATAGATGTTACTGGAATAAGTAAAGGTAAGGGATTCCAAGGTCCAATAAAAAGACATGGACAAAGTAGAGGTCCTGAATCTCACGGTTCTAGATACCACAGAAGACCAGGTTCAATGGGAGCTTGTTCTTACCCAGGTAGAGTATTTAAAAACAAAAAATTAGCTGGACACATGGGAAGCGTAAGGGTAACAGTTCAAAACTTAGAGGTTGTTAAAGTAGACGCTGATAAGAACCTTATATTAGTTAAGGGAGCTATACCAGGAGCTAAAGGTTCAGTAGTAACTATAAAAGAAGCTGTAAAGGTTTCTAAATAATGACTAACCTAGAGAAAGGAGGAATAACAATGCCAAAATTAAATGTACTAAATATTAGTGGACAAAACGTTGGAGAAATAGAATTATCAGATTCTATATTTGGCGTAGAAGTTAATGGACATGTTTTATATGAAGTTGTAAAAAATCAATTAGCAAATAAGAGACAAGGAACTCAATCTGCTAAAACTAGAGCAGAAGTTAGAGGTGGCGGAAGAAAACCTTGGAAACAAAAAGGAACAGGTAGAGCAAGACAAGGTTCTACAAGATCGGTACAATGGGTAGGTGGAGGAGTTGCTTTTGCACCTAAACCAAGAAGTTACAAATATACATTACCTAAGAAGGTAAGAAGATTAGCTATGAAGAGTGCTTTATCTTCAAAAATACAAAATAGTGAAGTTATAGTATTAGATGCATTAAACATGGATGCTCCTAAAACTAAAGAATTCGCTCAAATATTAAATAATATAAATGCTGCTAAAAAAGCTTTAGTAGTTATAGCTGATAAAAATGATAATGTAATAAAATCAGCTAGAAATATAGAAGGTGTTCAAACTGCATTAGTTAATACTATGAATGTATATGATATATTAAAATATGATTCATTTATAATAACTACAGATGCTGTTAAAAAAGTGGAGGAGGTGTACGCATAATGACTAATCCACATGATGTAATAATAAGACCAGTTGTAACTGAGCACAGTATGGCTGAAATGGGTGAAAAAAAATACACTTTTGTTGTGGCTAAAGATGCGAACAAAACTGAAATAAAAAAAGCAGTAGAAAAAGTATTCGGAGTTAGTGTTGATAAAGTAAATACTTTAAACTACGATGGAAAAGTTAAAAGAATGGGTAGAACTCAAGGAAGAACAGCAAGCTTTAAGAAAGCAGTAGTTAAATTAACTGCTGATAGTAAAGAAATAGAATTCTTCCAAGGAATGTAATATTATAACAAACGAAGGAGGGAAAACAGATGGCTATAAAAAAGTTTAGACCAACTTCTCCTGCCTTAAGACAAATGACAGTTTTAGTTTCTGAGGAAATAACATGTAACCAACCAGAAAGATCTCTTTTAGTTAACTTAAAGAAAAATGCTGGTAGAAACGTACATGGTAGAATAACTGTTCGTCATAGAGGTGGAGGACAAAAAAGAAAATATAGAATAATAGATTTTAAAAGAGATAAAGATGGTATACCTGCTAAGGTTGCTACTATAGAATATGATCCAAACAGAACTGCAAATATTGCATTATTAAACTATGCTGATGGAGAAAAAAGATATATATTAGCTCCAGTTGGAATCAACGTTGGAGATACTATCTTATCAGGATTAGGTGCTGATATAAAACCAGGAAACTGTTTAGCATTAAAAGATATGCCAGTTGGTACTATCATTCATAATATAGAATTAAAGCCAGGAAAAGGAGCTCAATTAGTTAGATCTGCTGGAGTTTCTGCACAATTAATGGCTAAAGAAGGAAAAAATGCTTTATTAAGATTACCATCAGGTGAAATGAGATTAGTAAGCATAAACTGTAAAGCTACTATAGGACAAGTTGGAAATATAGAGCACGGTAACGTAGTTATTGGTAAAGCAGGTAGAAAAAGACATATGGGAATAAGACCTACTGTAAGAGGTTCTGTAATGAACCCTAATGACCATCCACACGGTGGAGGGGAAGGTAGATCTCCAATAGGTAGACCATCTCCTGTTACTCCATGGGGTAAACCAGCTCTTGGATACAAAACTAGAAAGAAAAACAAAGCTTCAAATAAATTAATAGTATCAAGAAGAACTAAGTAGTAAATTTATTTTTGCTCGGAAAGGAGGAATATAAATGTCAAGATCAACTAAAAAAGGGCCTTTTGTCCATGCAAGACTTTTAAAGAAGATAGAAGCTATGAATGCTAGTGGAAGTAAAGAAGTTATAAAAACTTGGTCAAGATCTTCAACTGTATTTCCACAAATGGTAGAAAACACTATAGCTGTTCATGATGGAAGAAAACATGTTCCAGTATATATAACAGAAGATATGGTTGGACACAAATTAGGTGAGTTCGTTCCTACTAGAACTTTCAAAGGACATAAGGATGACGAAAAATCTAATAAGAGAAAATAATTAAATTATGACTAAGAAAGGAGGAATAACAATGGAAGCAAAAGCTACTGCTAAATATGTACGTGTATCACCAAGAAAAGCAGGCCAAATCTGTGACCTTGTTAGAGGAAAGAATGTTGATGAAGCATTAGCGATATTAAAGTTCACTCCAAGAGGAGCAGCTTCAATAATAGCTAAAGTTGTAAAGTCAGCTAAAGCTAACGCAGAAAACAATCACGAAATGGATACTGAAAAATTATATATAGCATCAATAGTTGCTAATCAAGGGCCAACAATGAAGAGATTCATGCCTAGAGCTATGGGTCGTGCAACTACAATAAGAAAAAGAACTTCTCATATAGAGGTTGTTGTGAAAGAAAAAAAATAATTAATAGATAGGAGGGAAAATAATGGGTCAAAAGGTTAATCCACACGGCTTAAGAGTCGGTGTTATAAAAGATTGGGACTCAAGATGGTTCGCTACTGATAAAAAAGAGTTCGGAAACTTATTATTAGAAGACCATAATATACGTAAATTCTTAAAGAAAAGATTATACTCAGCTGGAGTTGCTAGAATAGAAATAGAAAGATCAGCTAACAAAATAAAAATGGACTTACATGTTGCTAAGCCAGGAGTAGTTATAGGAAGAGCTGGTGCTGGAATCGAAGCATTAAAAGTTGAATTAGAAAAAATGACAAAGAAAAGTATAATAGTTAACATAGTAGAAGTAAGAAGTACAGATAAAAATGCTCAATTAGTAGCTGAAAATATAGCTTTAGCTATAGAAAGAAGGGTTGCTTTCAGAAGAGCAATGAAACAAGCTATACAAAGAGCAATGAAATCTGGTGCTAAAGGGATAAAAGTTTCTGCTTCAGGAAGATTAGGTGGAGCTGAAATGGCTAGAACTGAAGGTTATAGTGAAGGAAATGTGCCACTACAAACTTTAAGAGCAGATATAGATTATGGTTTCACTGAAGCTGATACTACTTATGGAAAAATAGGTATAAAAGTTTGGGTATGTAATGGTGAAATTTTACCAACTAGAGATGGTGTAAATCCAAGAGAAGAAAGCAGAAAGAGCGACAGAAGAGACAACAAGAGAGATAACAGAAGAAACGATAGAAGAGGAAATGACAATAGAAACTATAGAGGAAATGATAACAGAGGAAATGATAACAGAGGAAATGATAACAGAGGAAACTATAGAGGACAAAAACCTCAAGGTAACTCATCAAGACCTCAAGGTAATTCATCAAGACCTCAAGGTGAATCAAGACCTCAAGGAACTGAAAACAAAGGAAATTAATAATAGTTAGGTTCAAGGAAGGAGGAAAAATACTCATGTTAATGCCAAAAAGAGTAAAGCGTCGTAGAGTTCATAGAGGAAGTATGGCTGGGCAAGCTCATAAAGGTAACAAAGTTACTTATGGTGAGTTTGGATTAGTAGCTTTAGAAGCTTCTTGGATAACTTCTAATCAAATAGAAGCTGCCAGAATAGCGATGACTAGATATATAAAAAGAGGGGGAAAGGTTTGGATAAAAATATTCCCTCATAAACCAGTAACAAGAAAACCAGCAGAAACTCGTATGGGTGCAGGGAAAGGTTCTCCAGAATATTGGGTAGCTGTAGTTAAGCCAGGAAGAGTTATGTTTGAATTAGCAGGTGTTTCTGAAGATAAAGCAAGAGAAGCTATGAGACTTGCTGCACATAAATTACCAATCAAATGTAAATTTGTTAAAAAAGAAGATTTAGAAGTAAAGGGTGGTGAATAGGATGAAAGCTAAAGAATTAAGAGATTTAACAAGCGAAGAGCTAATGAACAAATTAAACGACTTCAAAAGTGAATTATTTAGCTTAAGATTCCAATTAGCTACTGGTCAATTAGAAAATACAGCTAGAATAAAGTTTGTTAAGAAGGATATAGCAAAAGTTAAAACTGTTCTTGCTGAAAGAAAGTTATACGAAACTAGAGCTTAATTTGGAAAGGAGGCTTTTTAAACATGGAAAGAGGAAGAAGAAAAGTTAGAATAGGCCGTGTTGTTAGTGATAAGATGGATAAAACAATAGTAGTAGCTGTTGAAGAATTCGTACGTCATCCACTATATAACAAACGTGTTAAGAGAACTAAGAAATTTAAGGCTCATGATGAAAAGAATATATGTAACATCGGAGATAGAGTTAAAATAATGGAAACTAGACCTTTATCTAAAGATAAGAGATTCAGACTAGTTGAAGTTGTTGAGAAAGTTAAGTAGTTTTTGAAGAAGGAGGGATTACGATATGATACAACAAGAATCACGTCTAAGAGTTGCTGATAACTCAGGAGCTAAAGAACTTTTATGTATACGTGTTCTAGGCGGAAGTAAAAGAAGATATGGTAACATAGGCGACGTTATAGTTGCTACTGTTAAAAGTGCAACACCTGGTGGAGTTGTAAAAAAAGGTAAGGTTGTTAAAGCTGTTATAGTAAGAAGCAAACAAGGCGTAAGACGTAATGACGGAAGCTATATATCTTTTGATGAAAATGCTGCTGTTATAATAAAGGACGATAAAACTCCAGTAGGAACTCGTATATTCGGGCCTGTTGCTAGAGAGTTAAGAGACAATGAATTCATGAAAATAGTTTCTCTTGCTCCAGAAGTACTATAATTAAGGAGGTGCAATAGGACATGATGCGTGTTAAAAAAGGTGACACTGTTGTAGTTATAGCAGGTAAAGATAAAGGTAAAAAAGGTTCAGTTTTAAAGGTATACCCTAAAGCTGATAAAGTATTAGTTGAAGGTGTAAACGTAATAACTAAACATCAAAAACCAAGTGCTATGAACCAACAAGGTGGAATAATAAATAAAGAAGCCCCAATACACATATCTAATGTAATGCCATTTGATCCTGAAACAGGAAAAGGCGTTAGAGTAAGATATGAAGTAAAAGATGGGACAAAAGTAAGAGTATCAGCAAAGAGCGGAAAAGAATTATAATAAATATTGCTTGAAAGGAGGGACCTTAAATGGCTTCTAGATTACAAGAAAAATACATGAAAGAAGTTGCTCCTGCTTTAATGGAGAAATTTGGATATAAAAACGTAATGGAGATACCTAAGTTAAACAAAATAGTTATTAACATGGGTATAGGTGACGCTAGAGAAAATCCAAAAGGATTAGAAAAAGGCGTTGAAGAATTAGAAATAATATCAGGACAAAAGCCTGTTATAACTAAAGCTAGAAAATCTGTTGCTAACTTCAAACTAAGAGAAGGAATGCCAATAGGAACAAAAGTTACATTAAGAGCTGACAAAATGTTCTACTTTATGGACAAATTAGTATCAGTTTCTTTACCAAGAGTTAGAGACTTTAGAGGTGTTAACCCTAATGCTTTTGATGGTAGAGGAAACTATGCTTTAGGAGTTAAAGAACAATTAATATTCCCTGAAATAGAATATGATAAAATTGATAAAGTAAGAGGAATGGATATAATATTCGTTACTACAGCAAAAACTGACGAAGAAGCTCGTGAATTATTAAAATTATTAGGAATGCCATTTTCTAAGTAAGCAAAGGAGGGATTCCCGTGGCTAGAAAAGCGATGGTTGTTAAACAACAAAGAAAGCAAAAGTACGCTACTAGAGAATACACTAGATGTACTATATGCGGAAGACCGCATTCAGTTTTGAAAAAATTTGGTATATGCCGTATATGCTTTAGAGAATTAGCTTATAAAGGTCAAATACCTGGTGTTAGAAAAGCAAGCTGGTAGAAGCTTGATTAGAATGGAAGGAGGGCTACAAAATGACAATGACAGATCCAATTGCAGATATGCTTACTCGTATAAGAAATGCTAATGTTGTTAAGCATGAAACTGTAGATGTTCCAGCTTCTAATATGAAGAAAGAGTTAGCTAGAATCTTATTAGAAGAAGGTTTCATAAGAGGTTATGATGTTATAGAAGATGGAAAACAAGGTATCATAAGAATACAATTAAAGTACGGACAAGAAGGCGAAAGAGTTATCACAGGTCTTAAGAAAATATCTAAGCCTGGAATGAGAGTTTACGCTGCTAACCACGAAATACCAAAAGTATTAAATGGATTAGGAATATCAGTAATATCTACTTCAAAAGGAATATTAACTGACAAGCAAGCTAGAAAAGAAAATGTTGGTGGAGAAGTAATCTGCTACGTTTGGTAATTAATATGAACAATGTAAGGAGGTGCGACCATGTCAAGAATAGGTGTTAAGCCAATAATAATACCAGCAGGTGTTGAAGTTACTATAGCTGAAGGAAATTTAGTTACAGTAAAAGGTCCAAAGGGAACTTTAACTAAACAATTAAGTGCTGAGTTAAATATAAAAAAAGAAGAAAATACAATAATGGTTGAAAGACCAACTGATAATAAAAAACACAGATCTTTACACGGATTAACTAGAACTTTATTAGATAATATGGTTGTAGGTGTAAATACTGGTTTCGAAAAGAAATTAGAACTAAAAGGTGTTGGATACAGAGCTCAAAAACAAGGGAAAAAATTAGTTATGAACTTAGGTTTCTCTCATCCAGTTGAAATGGAAGATCCAGAAGGAATAACTGTTGAAGCTCCAAACCAAACTGAGTTAATAGTAAAAGGTATAGACAAGCAATTAGTAGGAAACTATGCTGCTAAAATAAGAGCTTGGAGAAAGCCAGAGCCATACAAAGGTAAAGGTATAAAATACGTTGATGAAGTAATCAGACGTAAAGAAGGAAAAACTGGTAAAAAATAATACCAAAACTTAAACGCTAGAAAGGAGTGAGCTAGGTGTTAAAAAAGGCTGATAAAAATGCTAATAGACTTCAAAGACATAAGAGAGTTCGTAGAAAAATAAGCGGTACTGCTCAAAGACCAAGATTATGTGTATTTAGAAGTGCTAACAATATATATGCTCAAATAATAGATGACACAAACAGAGTAACTCTAGTTGCTGCATCTTCTTTAGAAGCAGAAGTTAAGAGTGCTGTTAATCATACAGGAAATAAGGAAGCAGCTAAGAAAGTTGGAGAATTAGTTGCTAAAAAAGCTGTTGAAAAAGGAATCACTGAAGTTGTATTTGACAGAGGTGGATACTTATATCATGGAAGAATTCAAGAATTAGCTGAAAGTGCTAGAGAAGCTGGTCTTAAGTTCTAATACGAAGGAGGGAAAAATACATGCTACGTCGTAAGCCGATAGATGCAGGACAACTTGACTTACAAGAAAAAGTTGTTGAAGTAAGACGTGTTACTAAGGTTGTAAAAGGTGGTAGAAACTTCAGATTTGCAGCGTTAGTAGTTGTTGGAGATGAAAACGGACACGTTGGTATAGGTGCTGGGAAAGCAATGGAAGTACCAGATGCTATAAAAAAAGCAGTTGAAGATGCTAAGAAAAATCTAATAGTAGTGCCAATGGTTGGGACTACAATTCCTCACGAAGTACGCGGACACTTTGGTGCTGGAAATATATTAATAATGCCTGCTGTAGAAGGTACAGGAGTAATAGCTGGGGGACCTGCTAGAGCCGTACTTGAGTTAGCTGGACTAAAAGACGTTAGAGCTAAATCTTTAGGATCTAACAATCCAAGAAATATGGTAAATGCTACAATAGAAGGACTTAATTCTCTAAAAACAGTTGAAGATATAGCTAAACTTAGAGGTAAAAAAGTTGAAGAACTTCTAGGGTAAGGAGGTAGTGTAAAATGGCTAAATTACAAATAAAATTAGTTAGAAGTGTTATAGGAACTACTCCTAACCAAAAAAAGAATGTTGAAGCGTTAGGATTAAGAAAAAGAGAACAAGTTATTGTAAAAGAAGACAATGCTCAAGTAAGAGGTATGATAAAAAAAGTAAGTCATTTATTAGAAGTAACTGAAATAGCTGAATAATTTTTAAAAAGTAGTGCAAGGAGGTGCAATCCATGAAGTTACATGAGTTAAAACCTGCTGAAGGTGCAGTAAGAGCTAAGAGAAGATTAGGTAGAGGTACTGCAACTGGACAAGGTAAAACTGCAGGACGTGGACAAAAAGGTCAATGGTCTCGTTCTGGTGGTGGAGTAAGAGTAGGGTTCGAAGGTGGACAAATGCCACTAGCTAGAAGACTTCCTAAGAGAGGTTTCAATAACATATTTAAGAAAGTTTACACAGAAGTTAATGTTGAAGTTTTAAACAGATTTGAAAATGGAACAGAAATAACTGCAGAATTATTAAAATCTACTAAAACTATAAGCAAAATAGGTAAAGATGGAATTAAAATCTTAGGTGAAGGTAATTTAGAAAGAGCTTTAACTGTTAAAGCTGCTAAATTTACAGCTTCAGCTCAAGAAAAAATAGAAAAAGCTGGTGGAAAAGCAGAGTTAGTATAATAACCTGCTAATCTCCTAGCCAGTACAGGCGGGGTGAATTAGCGTGCTGTCAAAATTAAAACAAGCTTGGAAGATTAAAGCAGTAAGAAAAAAAGTAATGTATACACTTATGATGATCGTGATATTCAGAATAGGTACTACAATACCAGTTCCAGGTATAGACACTAGTATTATACAAAAGATGGTAGGCGGCAATAGTCTACTTTCTCTGTATAATATGTTTACTGGTGGAGCATTTAGTAACTTTTCACTATTTGCTTTGGGTATAAGTCCATATATTACTGCATCAATCATAATACAGCTTCTAACAGTAGGTTTTGAAAGTTTAGCAGAACTTCAAAAATCTGGTGAAGAAGGAAAGAAAAAAATCAATAAGTACACTAAATATACAGCACTAGCTCTAGCAGTTGTACAAGCTTTGGGAATTACATTAGGAATTGTAAGAAGTGCTTTAATATCAAATAGTGTGTTTTTTATCACAACTGTTGTAATAACATTAGTTTCAGCAAGTATGTTAGTAATGTGGATTGGGGACAAAATTACCGAAAAAGGAATTGGTAATGGTAGTTCAGTAATAATATTTGCAGGTATTATATCAAGAATACCAACAGATGTTATTAAAATCGCACAACAAGTTAAATCTGGTCAAGTTGCACCTTGGGTAATAATACTTCTAATTGTAGTTATATTACTTACAGTTACAGGGGTTACATTTATACAAGAAGCGACTAGAAAGATACCTGTACAATATGCTAAAAGAGTTGTTGGAAGAAAAATGTATGGAGGACAAAGTTCTCATATACCAATGAAAGTTAACCAATCAGGAGTTATGCCTATAATTTTTGCTAGTTCACTTTTAGCTTTTCCACAAACAATAGCTATGTTTATGGGGGCAGATGCTCAAGCTTTTGTTCAAAAATACTTAAGTATGGCAACAGAACAAGGATTTTGGACATACAGATCAATTGAAATTCTACTTATAATTTTCTTCTCATATTTTTATACAACTGTATCATTCAATACAGAAGATATATCTAAAAATATGAAAAATAATGGTGGATTTATACCAGGTATTAGACCAGGTGAACCTACTATGGATTATTTAAATAGAATCTTAACAAGATTAACTTTAGCTGGAGCTACTTTCTTAGCAATAATTGCTATGGTACCAGCTCTTACAACACATTATATGAATGTCAATATGAGTCTAGCTGGAACTTCATTGCTAATCGTTGTTGGGGTTGCTTTGGAGCTTAAGAGACAGTTAGAGTCAAACTTAGTTATGAGAAGCTATCAAGGTTTCTTAAAATAAAATGGAGATGGATAATATGAGAATAATATTACTTGGACCTCCAGGTGCTGGTAAAGGTACTCAGGCGGCAGGAATAGTAGAAAAATACAATATACCTCATATATCAACAGGAGATATATTCAGAAAGAATATAAAAGAGGGAACAGAACTTGGAAAAAAAGCTAAAGAATACATGGACCAAGGTTTATTAGTACCAGATGAGTTAACTGTAGGTTTAGTTACTGATAGAATATCTCAAGAAGACTGTAAAAATGGATTTATGTTAGATGGATTTCCAAGAAATGTAGCACAAGGTGAGCATTTAGATGTATTCTTAAAAAATGCTGGTATAGTACTGGATAAAGTTGTCAATATTGAAGTTGATAAGAGCATATTAGTATCTAGAGCAGTTGGTAGAAGAATATGCAAGTCTTGTGGAGCTACTTATCATGTTGAGTTTAATCCTCCTAAAGTAAAAGGTGTATGTGATGTATGCCAAGGAGAATTGTATCAAAGAGCTGATGATAATGAAGAAACTGTATCTAAGAGAATACAAGTTTATCTAGATGAAACTAAGCCTTTAGTAGATTATTATAGCAAACAAGGTATAATAGCTGATATAAAAGGTGACCAAGCAATAGATAAAGTATTTGAAGATATTGTTGCAGCTTTAGGAAGTGGAAAATAAATGATTATCTTGAAATCAAAGAAAGAAATAGAACTTTTAAGAGAAGCAGGCAAAATTGTTGCTGATACTCATGAAGTTTTAAGAAAAGCTATTTCTCCGGGAATATCTACTTTAGAATTAGATAAAATAGCTGAAGAGAATATAAGAAAATACAATGCTGAACCTTCTTTTAAAGGATATGGAGGTTTTCCAGGAAGTATATGTGCTTCTATCAATAGAGAAGTTGTACATGGAATTCCAGGTGAGACTCTATTAAAGGAAGGAGACATTGTAAGCTTAGATATAGGAGCCTATTATAAAGGATATCATGGTGATTCTGCGAAAACTCATGGAGTAGGCATGATATCTGAAGAAGATAGGAAATTAATAGAAGTAACTAGAGAAAGCTTCTATGAAGGAATAAAATTTGCTAAATTAGGATATAGACTTTCGGATATCTCACACGCAGTACAAACACACGTTGAGAAACATGGTTTCTCAGTAGTTAGGGATTTGGTAGGACATGGAGTTGGAGCAAATCTTCATGAAGATCCACAGGTACCTAATTATGGACTCCCAGGAAAAGGACCAAGACTTAGACAAGGAATGGTTATTGCTATAGAGCCAATGGTTAATGCAGGTCGTTATCATGTAAAGACTCTATCAGATGGGTGGACGACTGTTACAATAGATGGAAAAAAATCAGCTCATTATGAGCATACGATAGCAATTACTGAACATGAACCTTTGATATTGACAAAGTTGTAAATTAAGAAGTAGGTGAAAAAAGTGCTATCAGATAATTTAAGTATAGGTCAAGTTGTTAAGGTTTCATTAGGTCGAGATCAAGGAAATTTATTTTTCGTAGTCAAGATAATTAATAATGAATATGTATTAATAGCTGATGGAAAGAAAAGAAAACTTGACAAACCTAAGTTAAAGAAAGTTAAGCACTTAAAAAAATATAATTTTATTAATGATGAAGTTAGAAAAAGAGTAGTATCTGGACAAGAGATTACAGATTCTTTTTTAAGAGCTGAACTTACTAAGTTAAATTAGATAATTTAACTTATTGAAATGGAGGGCTGGTTAGTTAATGGCCAAAAAAGATGTTATAGAATTAGAAGGTACAGTTTCAGAAGCTTTACCTAATGCTATGTTTAAAGTTAAACTAGAAAATGGACATGAGATATTATGCCACATTTCTGGAAAGCTAAGAATGAACTTCATAAGAATTCTTGAAGGTGATAAGGTGAATGTTGAACTTTCTCCATATGACCTTACAAGAGGAAGAATCACTTGGCGTAAGAAGTAGACTATCTTGATATTTAGTCTAAGGAGGGATTAATAATGAAAGTTAGACCATCAGTAAAACCAATATGTGAAAAATGCAAAGTAATAAAAAGAAAAGGAAAAGTAATGGTTATCTGTGAAAATCCAAAGCATAAGCAAAAACAAGGATAAGAAATTATTACTAGTATTTTGTTAAATTTTATAGTATAATACTATATTGTGATGTTAACAAAAGAACGTTAAAATCGTTGAACAATCTGACGTAGGATTGATATATGATATGAAGTTTTAAACACTAAAAACTATGTGTAGGAGGTGCGATCATGGCAAGAATAGCTGGGGTAGATTTACCTAGAGAAAAAAGAGCGGAGATAGGCTTAACTTATATATATGGTATAGGTAAAGCAACTGCTAACGAAATATTAGCTAAAGCTGAGATAAATCCAGATACAAGAATAAAAGATTTATCAGAAGATCAAGTTAATGAGTTAAGAAAAGTTATAGATGACGATTTCTTAGTTGAAGGTGACTTAAGAAGAGAAATTGCTTTAAACATAAAGAGATTAAGAGATATAAAATGTTATAGAGGAATTAGACATGGTAAAGGTCTTCCATTAAGAGGACAAAGAACTAAAACTAATGCTAGAACTAGAAAAGGTCCTAGAAAAACAGTATCTCGTAAAAAGAAAAAATAATTAAATAATAATTAGATGAAGGAGGGAAAAGGAAAATGGCTAAACCAAAAAAGAAAGTTACACGTGTTAGAAGAAGAGAACGTAAAAATATAGAACGTGGTCATGCTCATATACAGTCAACTTTCAACAATACAATAATAACTTTAACTGACGTTCATGGAAATGCTATATCTTGGGCAAGTTCAGGACAATTAGGATTCAAAGGGTCAAGAAAATCAACTCCATTTGCATCTCAAATGGCTGCTGAAACAGCTGCAAAAGCTGCGATGGAACACGGATTAAAAAGTGTTGAGGTATTCGTAAAGGGGCCAGGTTCAGGAAGAGAAGCTGCTATAAGAGCTTTACAAGCAACTGGACTAGAAGTAACTATGATAAAAGATGTTACTCCAATCCCACATAACGGATGTAGACCACCAAAGAGAAGAAGAGTGTAATTAATAAGAGTACAAATAGGAGGTGTAGATAAATGGCAAGATATACAGGTGCATCATGTAGACAATGCCGTAGAGAGGGAATGAAATTATTCCTTAAAGGTGATAGATGTTATACAGATAAATGTGCTATAGTTAAAAGAAACTATGCTCCAGGTCAACATGGCCAAGGGAGAAAGAAAGTTTCTAACTATGGATTACAATTAAGAGAAAAACAAAAAGTTAAAAGAATATATGGAGTTTTAGAAACTCAATTTAGAAACTTATACGAACGTGCTGAAAACATGCCTGGAAAATCAGGTGAGAATTTATTAAGTTTATTAGAGAGAAGATTAGACAATGTAGTTTACAGAATGGGACTAGCATCTTCTAGAAAAGAAGCTAGACAATTAGTAACTCATGGTCATTTCACTTTAAATGGAAATAAAGTAGATATAGCTTCATTAACAGTTAAAGTTGGAGATGTGATAGAAGTTAAAGAAAAATCAAGATCTTCTGCAAAATTCAAAAATTTAGTAGAAGTTAACTCAAGAATAGCTCCTAAATGGTTAGAAGCTAATGTAGAAGGAATGACAGCAAAAGTAGTTGGTGTTCCAACAAGAGAAGATATAGATCTTGAAATAGCAGAGCACTTAATCATAGAACTTTACTCTAAATAATAAGCACACTTTTAAAAATTATTTTAAAATTTTGTTTACCCTCAGTGGATTACTGAATTTTAAGGAGGGTTTTGTCCATGATAGAAATAGAAAAGCCAAAAGTAGATATAGTTGAGCTTAGCGAAGACTATAGATATGGTAAGTTTGTTATAGAACCTCTAGAAAGAGGATATGGAATAACTATAGGTAACGCACTAAGAAGAATATTATTATCATCTTTACCAGGTGTAGCAGTAAATGCTATAAAAATAGATGGAGTTCTTCATGAATTCTCTACAATACCTGGTGTTAAAGAAGATGTTACAGAGATAATATTAACTTTAAAAGAGCTTTCAGCAACTATAGATGGTGAAGGAAGTAGAACACTTAAAATAGAGGCTCAAGGACCATGCTCTATCACAGGTTCAGATATAATCTGTCCTCCAGATGTTGAAATATTAAGCAAAGACTTAGCAATAGCTACATTAGATGATAATGCCAAGTTTAATATGGAAATATTTGTAGATAAAGGTAGAGGTTATGTTTCTGCTGAAGAAAATAAAACAGAGAATGTTCCAATAGGTGTTTTACCTGTGGATTCAATATATACTCCTGTTGAGAAAGTTAGTTATCATGTAGAAAACACAAGAGTTGGTCAAAAAACAGATTATGATAAATTAGTACTAGAAGTTTGGACTAATGGTAGTATAAACCCTCAAGAAGGTATATCATTAGCTGCAAAAGTATTAGTTGAGCATTTAAATCTATTTATAGACTTAACTGAACATGTAAGTAGTGTTGAAATCATGGTAGAAAAAGAAGAAGATCAAAAAGAAAAAGTTCTTGAAATGACTATAGAAGAATTAGATTTATCAGTTAGATCATACAACTGTTTAAAGAGAGCGGGAATTAATACAGTTGAAGAATTAGCTAATAAGTCTGAAGACGATATGATGAAGGTTAGAAACCTAGGTAAAAAGTCATTAGAAGAAGTAATACAAAAACTAGAGGAACTTGGGCTAGGATTAAAACCAAGTGAAGAATAGCGAGCAAAGGAGGGATAAGAATGGCTAAGTACCGTAAATTAGGACGTGAAACAGCTCACAGAAACCTTATGTTAAGAAACTTAGTAACTTGTTTACTAAGAAGTGGAAGAATAGAAACTACAGTAACTAGAGCTAAAGAAACTCGTAGAATGGCTGAAAAGATGATAACTCTTGCTAAAAGAGGAGATCTTCATGCTAGAAGACAAGTTTTAGCTTATGTTATGGATGAAACAGTAGTTAATAACTTATTCACAGATTTAGCTCCAAAATATGCTGAGAGAAATGGTGGATACACTAGAATAATAAAAATAGGGCCAAGAAAAGGCGATGCTGCTGAAATGGCTTTTATAGAATTAGTATAGTAAGGAAAGGATTAGGCTTGATGGCTTAATCTTTTTTTTATTTTTTTGACTAAGGTGTGATATAATAATGTGTAAAATGATTTTTATAAGTTATTGCTTACTAAAAGGAGTATGAATTAATGGATAATATAATAAAAGTAAACAATATTTCATTTGAGTATATTACAGATGAAGCAAAACTTAAAGCAATAGATAATTTAAGCTTAGATGTTAAAAAGGGAGAATTTGTTGCGATAATAGGACATAATGGTTCTGGCAAGTCTACTTTATCTAAAAACTTAAATGCTATTCTTATGCCTACAGAAGGAAATATTCTCATTGATGGAATGGACACCAAAGAAGAAGAAAGATTATGGGATATAAGGCAAACAGCAGGTATGGTATTTCAAAACCCAGATAATCAAATTGTTGCCACAATAGTAGAAGAAGATGTAGCTTTTGGTCCTGAAAACTTAGGTATAGAGCCAAAAGAGATAAGACGAATTGTAGAAGAGTCTTTAAAAAGTGTAGGTATGTATGATTTGAGAGGTAGACAACCGCATTTGTTATCAGGTGGCCAAAAACAGAGGGTTGCAATAGCAGGCATAATTGCCATGAGACCCAAGTGTATAATATTTGATGAAGCAACAGCGATGTTAGACCCATCTGGAAGAAAAGAAGTTATGAAAACAATAAAAAGGCTTAATAAAGAAGAAAATATAACTGTTTTACATATAACTCACTTTATGGAAGAAGCTGTAGAAGCTGATAGAGTTGTCGTTATGGAGAAAGGTAAGAAACTTTTAGAAGGGACTCCTAAAGAAGTATTTAGTAAAATAGAGATGTTAAAGGAAATCGGTTTAGATGTGCCTTGTATGACAGAGTTGTCTAGTTTATTAATAGAAGAAGGTATAAATATTAGTAGTGATATATTAACTGTGGATGAGATGGTGATGGAATTATGTCAATTATAGTAAAGAACTTAACACATATATATAATGAAGGGATGCCTTTTGCAAGTAAAGCACTTGATGATGTATCTTTTGAGATTAAAGATAGAGATTTTGTTGGACTTATAGGTCATACAGGTTCAGGAAAGTCTACATTGATACAACATCTAAATGGATTATTAAAACCTTCCTCAGGAGAGATTTTTATAAATGATTTTAACATAACAGATAAGAATTTAAACTTAACTGAGATAAGAAAAAGAGTAGGTGTTGTATTTCAATATCCAGAATATCAATTATTTGAAGAAACAATTGATAAGGATATAGCTTTTGGACCCGCTAATTTAGGTTTAGAAGAGGTTGAGATACATAATAGGGTAAAAGCATCGATGGAAGCTGTAGGACTTGACTATGAGGAATTTAAAGATAAATCTCCATTTGAATTATCAGGAGGTCAAAAGCGTAGAGTTGCAATAGCTGGAGTTATAGCAATGAACCCAGAAGTACTTATATTAGATGAACCAACTGCAGGTCTTGATCCTGGTGGAAGAGATGAAATTTTTAATTTAATAAAAAACTTACATGAAAAAAACAATATGACTATAATATTGTCATCACATAGTATGGATGATATGGCAAAGTTGGCACAAACGTTAATTGTTATGAATCATGGTAAAATAGAATTTATGGGTACTCCTAGAGATGTATTTAAATCGAATGCTATTAAATTAAAAGAAATTGGTTTAGATATTCCACAGGTTTTAGAGCTTGCATTGAAATTAAGAGAACAAGGTTTTGACATTAGTGAAGACATATTGACTTTAGAAGAAGCAAAACAGGAAATATTAAGAGTTGTGAGAGGGCGAGGATTATGTTAAAAGATATAACTATAGGGCAATACTACCCAACAAGTTCTGCTATTCATAAATTAGATCCAAGGATAAAACTTGTAGCAACAATTGTATTTATGGTATCTATATTTGTAGTAAATAAATTTTGGCCTTATATGATAGTTTTATTATGTTTATTAGGTATGATAAAGTTAGCTAATATACCTGTTAAGTATATTGTTAAGGGTGTAAAACCTCTTAAGTGGATTATTTTATTTACATTTATTATAAATATATTTTTCTTACCAGGTGATGAGATATGGTCATTTGGATTTTTAACAATAACAAGTCAAGGCTTGAGACAAGCAATTTTTATGGCAATAAGACTTATATTTTTAGTAATTGGGACATCATTACTTACTTTAACAACTTCACCAATAGAATTGACAGATGGTATAGAGCGATTATTGAATCCCTTTAAGAAAATTGGTTTACCAGTTCATGAGCTTGCAATGATGATGACAATTGCTTTGCGCTTTATTCCTACATTATTAGACGAAACAGATAAAATAATGAAGGCTCAAATGTCTAGAGGTGCAGACTTTGAAAGTAAAAATCTTATAAATAGAGCTAAAAATCTAGTACCTCTTTTAGTTCCACTATTTGTTAGTGCATTTAGAAGAGCTGATGAATTGGCTATGGCCATGGAAGCTAGATGTTATAGAGGTGGACACAATAGAACAAAAATGAGGGAGTCTGTTATAGTAAAAGCAGATTATATAGCATGTGTGTTTCAAGTTATTTATTTAGGATTAATCATAGCTACTAGATTTATAGCGATTTAATAGAAGCATATAGGTGAGGTAAAATATGAGAAATATAAAGATTACAATCCAATATGATGGTAGAAATTATTGTGGATGGCAGAAGCAACCAGATTCTCTAGGGATACAAGGTACAATTGAAAAGGCTATATATGAGATAATGAATGAAGAAGTTAAACTTATAGGCTCAGGTAGAACTGATTCAGGGGTTCATGCTCTTGCACAAACTGCAAATTTTAAAATTAGTTCAAGTATAAGTATAGAAAGTGTACCAATGGCACTAAATGCTAAATTACCAAAAGACATATCAGTTATAGAAGCATGTGAAGTTAATGATGACTTTCATTCAAGATATAGTGCAAAAGGAAAAACATATAAATATTTAATATATAACAGTAAGTTTAGACACCCAATACTTAACAGCATATCATATCAAGTAAAGTATGAACTTGATTTTGAAAAAATGTGTATAGAATCAAAAAGTCTATTGGGTACACATGATTTTAAAGGTTTTATGAGTTCTGGTTCATCTGTAAAAGATACAATACGAACAATATATGATATAAATATAAAAAAAACAGATGATTTGATTACTTTAGAAATTAGTGGAGATGGGTTCTTATATAATATGGTGAGAATTATTGTTGGAACACTTGTTGATATAGGACGTGGTAGAATTAATGAATCATTTTTAGATATAATAGAATCTAAAAACAGATCAAGATGTGGACATACAGCTCCAGCACAAGGATTATTTCTTAAAAAAGTTCATTATTAACTTGACACACCAGGCTACATGTATTAAAATATATGAGAATGTGTTAATAAGTCCACTTGCCCCGGACTTGACATAAACGGTAAAAAATTTTTATGAAAAGTAGTTAAGGAGGGACAGTTATGAAAAGTTATATAGCTAAGCCAGCTGATGTACAAAGAAAATGGTACTTAGTTGATGCTGAAGGAAAAACATTAGGTCGTATAGCAACAGAAATTGCAACAGTATTGAGAGGTAAACATAAACCAACATTTACTCCTCACGTTGATGGTGGAGATTTTGTTGTTGTAGTAAATGCAGAAAAAGTAGTTTTAAGTGGAAAAAAATTAGATCAAAAATATTACAGATACCACACTGGTTATGTAGGTGGATTAAAAGAAATATCTTATAGAGATATGATGGATAAAAAACCAGAAGAAGTTATAGCACATGCTGTAAATGGTATGTTACCTAAAAACAAATTAAGAAGTAGAATGATGACTAGATTAAGAGTATTTGCAGGTGCTGAGCACACTCATGCAGCTCAAAATCCAGAAGTTTTAAACTTTAAATAAGATTAATAGGTGAAAGGAGGAGTTTATAATGGCTAACGTTCAATATTATGGAACTGGAAGAAGAAAAAGTTCTGTTGCTAGAGTAAGACTAGTTGCAGGTGAAGGAAATATATTAGTAAATGGAAGAGCATTAGAAAATTATTTTAACTATGAAACATTAATAAGAGATGTTAAACAACCATTAGTTTTAACTGGTAATGAAAATAAATATGATGTTATAGTAAAAGTTGAAGGTGGAGGATTCACTGGACAAGCTGGAGCTATAAGACATGGTATATCTAGAGCTTTATTAAAAGCTGATTTAGATTTAAGACCTGCTTTAAAGAAAGAAGGTTTCTTAACTAGAGATGCTAGAATGAAGGAAAGAAAGAAATACGGATTAAAAGCAGCAAGAAGAGCTCCACAATTCTCAAAAAGATAATTATTTATCTTTTTGGAAAAGCAAAATCCTTTATTTTCTGTTATCCAGAAAATATGGAAGCATGTTGAAATGTTGGGTTTAAGTTAATGATTGATATACAATAAAATAATAAGATATCTTATTAGGATGTTTTTCTATTGAAAAACATCCTTTTTATTGTAATAAAAGATTATATGTTAAAGTTATTGAGATTATAGTTCTATTGAGAAATGGATAAAGAAATTTACAGTAAATATAATTAAAAATTTTACATTTTATAAGTAATAGAATTTAGGTTATTAAATAATATAATTCATAATGTAAATTGTCATAATTTATTATACCTGTTATACGATACTAATTAAAAATGGGAATTTAGAGTATATGTGAATATAGCATACTTATGTAATCATATATTAATATTAAAAAATAGAGATAGATAAATACTAAAGTGAAATTTAAATGTTTGTACTAATATTTGGAATATTATAGTGTTTTTATAAGTATACATATACAGGGTGATGTTGTGAGAAAGTACATAAAACATATAATTTTTAGTTTTGTTATGGTATGTCTAGTAATAGTATCAATATTTGAAGTAAAAAATATTTCTGAAGATGTTATTAAATATATGCCAATAACAAATAAAACAATAATTCTAGATGCTGGTCATGGAGGTATTGACCCAGGCGCATTAAACAAGGATAAGAGCACATCTGAGAAAGATATCAACTTAGCAATAACACTTAAGCTTAGAGAGCTTATAGAATCAAGTGGAGGTCTTGTAATATTAACTAGAGAAGATGACAGTAGCCTCTATAAAGAAGAAAATAATAAAACAACAAGACAAAAATATAATGAGAACTTGAAAAATAGAAAAGAAATAATCTCTAATTCCAATGCTAATATGTTTGTATCCATACATCTAAATGCATTCGAACAATCTAAATACTATGGAGCTCAGACATTTTATCCTAAAGATAAGCAAGATAGCAAGGAATTATCAAAGTGTATTCAAGAAGAACTTAAAAGAGTAGTAGATAAAACAAATAACAGAGAAGTTAAGCCACGAGATGACATATACCTTTTGAAAGAAAATAATATTCCATCAGTATTAATAGAATGTGGTTTTCTATCAAATGAAAAAGAATGTAAACTTTTGACAGATGAAACATATCAAGAAAAGATAGCATGGGCAATATACATAGGTATACAGAAATATCTAAGTTGAAATAATTATAAAAATAAGTCTAAATATGTAAATAGCTTGTATTGAGGTGTTTAAAAATGCACTAATATAAGCTATTTTTGTTTTGACAAAAAAATAATTAAAATAAAAGTTAAAAAAGCGTTGACTTGGAATAACATAGATGGTATTATATATGAGTGCCCAAAAGGAGCACAAAAATAAGACAAAAGAACTTTGAAAATTAAACAGTAGGTTAATTTATAAACAAGAAACAAACCATAAAGCCAGATATTTAGATAACAATAGTATCTGAGCCTGATAAACTTTTATTTGAGAGTTTGATCCTGGCTCAGGATGAACGCTGGCGGCGTGCCTAACACATGCAAGTT
>NZ_JACVWH010000027.1:0-27029 GCF_020658495.1 Clostridioides sp. ES-S-0048-02 | reverse complement strand
ATTTGATATTCTTTGGGAACAGATAACCATTCAATATGCAGCAATAATAAGAGCACAAAAGATAATGTATGTTAAAGATAAAGAAGAAATGATTAAGGAATTAAAGAAACATGAAAGCACAGAAAATGGCGAGAGGATAGAGTATGAATTTCAATTTGCATGGGATAGGCAAGCATCTTTTCTTAATGCACAGAGTAGGGCAATGAGTGAGTTAAGGAGTTTAATTAAGCAGTATGATGAAATGATTCATAAGGATTGGAATTTGGCTACAGAGGAGCAGAAAAATAGAGTTGAGAAGTTGAAATGTGAGGTTGATAACCTGAATAAAGATGATACAGATAAAGAGATAACTGTAAGAGTTATGAAAGCGAGTGGAGAAAATGGAAAGTAAATTTATATCAAATGACCATTTTTATGATTTTATATTCAATTGGGATTACAAATTTTATTTTCTTGTTGGAGGATATGGAAGTTCAAAGAGTTATCATGTAGCAACTAAATTAATTATTAAGCTTCTTGAAGAAAAAAGAAAAGCTTTAGTGGTAAGAGAAGTATATGACACAATGAGAGATAGTTGTTTTTCTCTATTAGAAGAAGTTGCAGAAAGTATGGGTTTAGGAGATATATTATCATTTAAAACAAGTCCTATGAGAGTTATTTTTCCTAATGGAAGTAAAATAATATTTAAAGGCATGGATAATCCAGCGAAATTAAAATCAATAAATGGTGTATCTATAATATGGTTAGAAGAATGTTCAGAAGTCAAATACACTGGATTTAAGGAACTATTAGGACGTTTGAGACATCCTAACCTATCTAATCATATAATTTGTTCAACTAATCCAATTGGCGAAGATAACTGGACCTATAAACATTTCTTTAGAGATGAAGAAAAAGACAGGTTTGTATTAGATGATACTGTGTTATATAAAAATAGAATAGTAATAAAGAATAATACATATTATCATCATTCAGTTGCAGATGATAATTTTTTTCTGCCAAAAAGCTATATTGAACAGCTTGATGAAATGAAAGAATATGACTATGACTTATACAGAATAGCAAGAAAAGGAAGATTTGGTATAAATGGAACTAAAGTATTACCACAATTTGAAGTTATGGAGCATCAAGAAGTTATAAATAAAATATCTAACATACCACAAAGATATTATAAAGTTGGATTCGATTTTGGATTTGAAAAATCATACAATGCACTTTTAAGATTAGCTATAGACCATGAAAACAAATATTTGTATATCTATTGGGAGTACTATAAGAATCAAACTACAGATGATGTGACTGTTAAAGATATTAAAGAGTTTAAAGATACTCAAGAACTAATAAAAGCTGATGCTGCTGAACCTAAAACTATAAAATATTTTAGACAACAAGGTTTTAATATATTCGGTGCTAAGAAATATGCTGGAAGTAGACTACAAAATACTAAGAAGGTTAAGAGACTTAAAAAGATTTATTGTTCAAGTGAGTGTAAACATACAATAAAAGAGTTAAAGAACCTAACATACGCTACAGATAAAAATGGAAACTTAATATATGATGAATTTAATATAGACCCTCATACATTTAGTGCTATATGGTATGCACTTGATGGTTATGAAGTGTCAGATATTAAGGAGTTAAAATATAATAATGATATTTACAATAAAGGTTTAGGATTGAAGAAAAATAATATACCAAATCAGTATAACAAGAAGGGAGGGGCTGTATTTTAGTGAGTATAAAAAATATCTTGCTTAATTTGGATGAAAAAGAATTAAAAGATAGAAAACACGCAGAAAGAGATTTCTTGTTTTATTTAGGTGAATGTAGAAATAAAACAATGGGATTATTAGATGATGATTTTCTAGGTCAAAGTTGGATTACTTTTGATAATTTAGACTATACACCTTCTCAGATTATAGATAATAAGGTAAAACCACTTATAAATAAACAAGCTCGTTTTATGTTTGGAAAAGAACCAACTATAATACTTAAAGCATATGAAAAAGAACATAAAGAAGCATGTGAGGAATTAAGGCAATATATTGATTCAATATTAAATGCCAGCAAGTTTTGGAGCAACACACTAAAAGCTTTTAAGATAGCAACTATAACAAAAAGAGTTTTGTTAAGGTTAGAAGCTGAACCAAATCAACCTATAAGGCTATTTTATCATTCTATAGATGATTTTAAATATCAAGTTGATAGTAATGACATTACAAAATTAAAATCTGTTATATTTGTTAGATTTGATGCTTTAACTATAAAAGAAGTAACAGTGAACCAAATATGGTATAGATATACTTATTACATGAAAGAAAGTAGTGTTAATAACCAAGAAAGTTGTTTTTTAAGAGTAGAAAAATTTAAAGGTGATAATTTATCTAAGCCTATTGAAGTAAAAGAAAGTGATACCAAGCTTTCTAAAATACCATGTTGGATAATTGTTAATGAACAAAGTATTACAAATATCACAGGCATTAGTGATATTGAGGATTTAAAGCCATTACAAGATACTTATAATAAAAGATTATCAGATTTTAATGACTCTTTAAAATTTCTAATGTTTGGGCAAACTGTTGTAGTAGATGCGACAGAAGAAACAGTTAATGCTTGTAAGATTGCTCCAAATGCTTTAATGGCATTAAAAACACTTGAAGAAGGTTCAGAAAAAGGAAAACAGGCACAAGCATATAGAGTTGAGAGTAGTTTTTCAAATGCAGACCCAGTCGACTCCTTTTTTAAAAGACTTGAGGATAGTATGTACGAAAAACTTGCAATTCCTAGACCAGAGCAATTACAGAATATACCTAGTGCCAAAGCTTTGAAATATTTATATGCGGAACTTATTGCAAGGTGTTCGGAAAAGTGGAATGATTGGGAACCTGCAATAAGAAGTATGTTAAGACTAATCGTTGAAGCATGTAGTAAATTTAATTGCTATGATGATTGGAATCATGATTGGGATGATTTAATGTTTTCTATTGTATTAAATAAAAATTATCCTATTCCAGAAGATGAAGAAGATTCGAAGAGATTAGCACTTGAAGAAGTGAACAATAATGTTAGAAGCCATAGAAATTATATAAAAGAATTTGGTGATGATGAAGATTATGAGGAAGCATTTAATGAAGTATTGGAAGATAATGAAAAGATACAATCAGTAGAGCAAGACCAGTTCAGAAAAGATGCAGAAATAGAAATTGATGATATTGATGAAGAATTAAATAGTAAATCTAATAATAGTGATGAGTAATGAGGTGTTGTTATGAAGGACAATACTTATACAAAGAAAGTTCTTGAAGCTAGAAAAAAACTTTTATTATTAGATAAAAAAGTACAATTAGAGATATTAAATGTATATAAAGATGCCAGTAAAATCATTTTAAATGACATTGCTAAGAATAAAGAATTAAATCTAAGTACCAAATACCTAAAAAAGCTAAATAAATCAATCGAGAAGTACATTAACGAGTTAAATCAAAGATTAGTACCTATTACAGAAAAAAGTGTGATAGAAGCTTCTAATATAGCTAAAGAATTACAAATGTATTACTATCAATCAATAGTTCCAAATACAGCTATGAACCTTGCATGTGATGCTATGTGTATAAAGACAACTACTGGCGTGGTTGAAAAACTAGTTACAGGTAACTTTTATAAAGATAAAAGGTTATTAGATAGTAGAATTTGGGGCTATAGTAATAAAAATAGAAAAGACATTGATAGATTAATAAAAGTTAATGTTGCTAGAGGTGCTAATGCAAAGACCTTAGCAAAGAGTTTAGATAATTATGTTAATCCAGTTAGAAAAACAGAGGCTAAAACATTAGAAGTTGGAATGAATAAAAGTATATCTTATCAAGCTCAAAGACTTGCTAGAACCTCTATAACACATGCTTTTGTAGAAACGAGTGTTCAAAATGCAATAAATAATCCATTTTGCATTGGTCTACAATGGAACCTAAGCTCTCAACATTATATTAGACAAGTAAAGTGGAGGGGAGAGGATGAATGTGACGAGTATGCAGAGCAAAATAGATATGGATTAGGTGAGGGAGTTTTCCCACCCGAAAAGTATCCTATTCCACACCCTAATTGTTTATGTTATCCTACTCAAGTAGTAGTGCCAATAAATGAAGCTTCTAAAATGATGAACGATTGGGTAACTGGTGGAGACAATGATATTCTTGATAGTTGGTTTGATGGAATAACACATCAAAATAATAGTGCTCCAATCATTAAGAAACAAAGAAATAAAAAGAATAAAATAGTTTTATTAAAGAACATTTAAATGATTTGGATAAAATATTTAATGAATTGTTAGGAGGGATTTAGATTGCTTGAAGAAATGAGAAAAGATAAAAAATTATTAGAGCTAAGACGATTATATAAAGAGAAATATGGTAAAAATGCACCTGGCTTTAACTATGATGAATATAGTAGTTATGCTGAGTACAAAGAAAAGTTAAAAGAATTGATACAAAAATAAAGTAAGCACTTATTAATTAAATGTTAATGAGTGCTTTTATTATGTTTAATTATAAGGAGGGCATAAAGTATGGATTTAGAAGAAGAAAGAATAAAATCAGTAGTAAGAGAATCTAAAGAAATAAATTGTTTACAAGGAAAATTAAATAATGAAAAGAAAGAAAAAAATGTTTTAAGGAAAGAGTTAGAGTTATATAAATTGAAATCTCTTTGTAATCCAGTAGTAGATTTTTTAAGAGAAAATTATAATTCTCATTATACATTAATAATAAGTGAAAATATAATAAAACTTGTTTCAGATGAAATATCAATACCTAATATGTTTGATTTAAATCTTGTAACAAATGAAGTAGTAAAAAATTTACAAAAATCATTAAAGGAGGGAATTGAATGTTAGAGTATTTTAAAAAGTTACTTGGAGATGAAGAAGGACAAAAAGTTTATGAAAAATTATCTAAAGATAAAGAAAATAAGCTTCTTTTAGATAATATTAAAAACTCTAAGTATGTTGAAAAGACAGAGTTAGAAAATGCTAATAAAGAGATTAAAGAGTATAAAAAGCAAATAGGGGATAGAGATAAGCAATTAAATGACTTGCAAGGCAAAGTTAAAGACAACAAAGAGCTATCAGATGAAATTGAAAGTCTTAAAAATGCAAATAAAGAAATTAAAGAAAATGCAGAAAAAGAAATTGAGGTTTTAAAATTCAATACAGCTCTTGAAAGAGCTATTGAAAGTTATAATCCTAAAAATACAAAAGCTTTATCAGCATTAATAAATAAGGAAAATATCAACTTTGTAGATGGCAAAATCATTGGATTAGATGAACAAATAAAAGCTTATCAACAAAGTGATTCTTATTTATTTAATAATGAAAAAAATAAAGGAGATGATGAAAATGTAGGAACTGGAGGACTAGAAGGAGGAACAACATCATTACTTGATAATGACAGCGAAATAAGTAGTATAGGTGAGTTGCTAGCTAACTCTAAAGTAAAAAGCGAAAATATAGAAGCTCAAAAGAAATTTTTTGGAGAAGAATAGGAGGAAAATATATGAGTATAGAAAAATCTGAGATTTACATGGGGGAAAATAAAACCATATTAAAATTTGCAGGAAATTTATTTCAAAATGTAAATATTAAAGTGAAAAAAACTGATGTAGCTGTAGTAGATGGAAAAAGAATTTTAAAAGCAGGTACATTAATATCAAAAGATGGAAAATTAGTAGATGGTACAACTGTTACAAATGATAAAGCTTTTGGTCTAGTATATAGAAATATAGATTTTACTCATTCAAATGGTAATGAAAGTATTCCAGTACTAATATTTGGATTTGTTGATGAAAAGACCTTACCATCAGTTATACCAGAAGAAGCAAAACAAGCAATTAAAATGATTATGTTTTTATAAAATAAATATTAGGAGGAATTAAAATGGATTGGAAAGACTTTATAGACTCTAAGGAGATAGCTAAATATATAAAAAAGTTGCCACTAGAAATGTTAATAGGCGAATCTTTGTTTCCAAGAAAAAAGCAAATAGGTATGGACCTAAAATATATTAAGGGAGCGAAGAAAAAACCAGTAGTGTTAAAACAAAGTACCTTTGATGTTGCTGTAAAAATAAGAGCATTAAAAGCTCAAATAGAAGTTAAATCAAAGAGAATGCCATTTTTTAAAGAGAGTGTTCTTGTAAATGAAGAAGATAGACAACAGTTACTTTTAGCTTCTAAAGCTCAAAACAAAGAACTATTATTAATGATAATTTCACAAATATATGATAATTATTTAGCCCTTGTAGATGGCGGCGATATGCAAATGGAAAGAATGAGAATGCAAGCTCTAGCTGATGGAGTAATAAATATAGTATCAGAAGATGGAGATTTAGTATTTGACTTTGAAGTTCCAAGTAATCATAAAGAAGTGTTAACTGGAAGTGTAACATGGGATAATCCAGATGCAGATATTATAGGAGATATTCAAAGATGGATGAGAATAATGAGAGATGAAGGGAAGCCGTTACCTAAGCGAATGGTAATGACAAGTAAAACCTTTGGGTATTTTGCTAAAAACAAAGCTATTAAATTGGATATAGACAAAGATGGTAGAGTTATCTTAACTGATGAAATGATTAAAAATTATCTTAAAAATAAAGTTGGTTTATCTGTTGCCATAGTAAGTGGAACATATAAATTAGAAGATGAAAGTGAGGAATCTTATTTCCCTGATAACAAAATAACTTTTATTCCAGACGGAGATTTAGGAAAAACTTATTATGGCACAACACCAGAAGAAGCTGACAAAGTATATGGTTCTAAATTAGATTGTTCTGTTGTTAGAACTGGTATTGCTATAACAACAATGAGATTAATTGACCCAGTAACAGTTCAAACTAAGGTATCACAATTAGGTATGCCAAGCTTTGAACGTGCTGATGAATGTTTCTTTGCTACAGTAGCATAATTAAGGGGTGATAATTATGGCTAAAAAGAAAGATAATTTGCAAGTAAAAGCTTTGGTTTACTTAAAATATGATAATGACTGTTATAAAATAGATGATGTGTTTGAGATTAGAAAAATTGACCAAGAACTCATGGAAGAAAAGGGCTATATAGAAGTAATAGGAGAAGCTGAGGAAAAGAATAATAATGAGATTCTCAACAAAGATGGTGAGTAGACATGGCTATTAACAATTTAGATAAATTAAAACTCAATTTACAAGAAGAAGAGTATCCATACTTTACAGATGAACAATTACAGTTACTTCTTGAATCTAATGATAATAATATCCTAAAAGCTTCATGGAGAGGTTGTTTACTCAAAGGTTCTACAGATGATTGTATTAAAATAGGTCCTATAGAAACTAAAAGTAGTAATAGTTCATACTGGTTGTCATTAGCAGATATATATAAAACTGATTATTTAGAAGAAAAATCAAAGAATGAAACAACTAACACAGGATATAAAACATCTATGACAAGAGTTGATGGACAATGAGAAAATTAAGAGCTGATAAGATAATAAAGACTATCAATAGAGGGATAGCTTTAAATCCTCAAACAATAACTATAGAACAAGAAATTAAAAAAATAGTGGATGGAGCTATTGAGATTACAGATGAAGTAAAAGAACTAACAGTAGTTATATATCCCGAGAAAACTAATGATACAGTAATAAATAGTGAAACTATTGGTACAGCATATAGAAATAAGAACTTTGGTATGGTTGCAGATAAAGAAGCTGATTTAAGATTGAATACTGAAAATGATATAACATTTAAATGTATTGAAGGTACTATGAAATTAAATTATGTAAATCCTATTGTAGTTGAAGAAAAGATTTGTGGATATGTATGTGGTCTTGAAAAGTTAGATTAGAGGTGGTTTAGTATGAGTGTGTTTACTAAGGCTATAAATGAAATTGATAGGAAAAAGGCTACAATGCCACTTTTGTGTATGAATATAGCTTTTATGCTAGAAGGAGAAGCCAAAAATAGTGCAAAATGGACTGACAGGACAGGAAATGCAAGACAAGGTATAACAGGAACTAGTCTAGGTGGAGGAAATCAATACATTGTCCGTCTAGGTCATGGTGTTGACTATGGAAATGTTTTAGAGGAAGGTTCAGCACCTCATGTTATAAAACCAAGAAGTGCAAAAGCTTTATTTTGGAATGGAGCTTCACATCCTGTAAAACAAGTACAACATCCTGGCACTAAAGGGACACATTCTTTAGAGTCTACAGTTAGCAAGAATATATCTAAAATAGGTAAATTAGTAGAAGGACATTGGAGTAAATAATATGAGAGCAGGAATAAGAAAAGCCTTAATTGATAACATACCAAGATTAAAAGATTGCTATGAACCAACTGTAGCAAACAAAAAGACTATAAAACCATATGCTGTAATTGTTCAAGGCGAAGATTCTGACAGCGAGGGCGAGGTTATAGGTTTTAGAAGAAACATAAATATTTGGTTATATGAGAAAAGAACCACATTTAATAAACTAGATGAACTTACAAAAGAAGTTATAGAAACTTTAGATTTTAAAACTATAACAGATGATACTACTAACGAGGTATTTACATGTATTTATGAGGGTGCAATTGGTCAAGATGTTATAGACGAAGAATGGGAAGCTATAATAAGGTGTCTGAGGTTTAGCATAATAGCTTTAGATGATAAAGAAGATATAACTAATGATAGATGGGTTGAAGCTCTATCTAAGTACACAAAAGATTTATTAGAAATCGAGAGTTACAAGGACAATTGGAAGAAAAATTTTATAGCACCATGTTGTTTGTGGCGAACTACAAATGTTGAAAACAAAAGGATTAACTATCATCTGATTGAGATTACTAAAACTATGAAATGTCACGTGGTAAGTAAAAATAAAGATGAAATAGTTAAGCTTCTTGAAGAATTAGAGACTAAGCTAATAATAGATAAGAGAGTAAGACTTAGAGAAGATAAAAACATGTATTTAACTATTGTTAGCGTAGTTGAGGATAGAGAATCAGACATGTTTACTACAGGACAATTAACAGTCATATTTAAAATGATAGGTAAGATAAAAAGAGAAGGACCTATTATGAATGAAATTTATAATAGTGGAAATTTAAGATAGGAGGTGCAAGGATTGGCTGAAACAAATAATAAAAAGATTAATGTAAGTAAGCAGGAAGAAAAATATTCAAAAGAAGATTTCTTAAAAAATAGTGAAGCACTTGGCTACAAGAAAGAAGTAGTTGCAGGTGCTTTATTTAATTGTAAGAAAGAAGAACTTACAAAAGTAGAGTTTGAGAAATTAATAAAAGATTTCTTAGAAAGAGAGGTGAAGTAAAAATGGCAACAGGAACATGGAATGAAAAAGAAAAAAAAGAAATACCTGGCTTTTATAATCGCTTTAAAACACAAGCAGAAAAGTCTACAAACACAGGTTTAAAGGGTAGATTAGCAATGCCAGTTAAAGCTAATTGGGGAGATGTAGGTAAGGTAATAACAATAAAAAATGATTTGAGACAACTTAAAACTTTACTTGGTGATGATATTAACTATTCAGCTTACAAGTTAGGAAAACTAGCTTTACTAGGGAATGTAAAAGAACTGTTACTATATAGGCTCGTAGATGGAAAACAAAAAAATGGTACATTAATACTTAAAGATACTACAGAGAATAGTGCAAAAGATGTAATTAAGCTAGAAACTAAGTATCCAACAGCTAGAAACTTTAATGTAACAATAAAATCTAATTTAGTAGATTCAGATAAAAAGGATTTTATATTCTTTGAAGGAACTAAACAGTTATTTAGTTCAAGTGTTAAAGGTACTATAGATGAAATAGTGCTAGAAATAAACTCTAATTTAGATAATGAGTATGTAATTGCAACTAAGGTAGCTGATAGTGATACAACATTAGCAAACTTAGTAAATGTAGCACTTGAGGGTGGTAATGATGGTTGTACTTCTATCACTAATGAATCTTATCTAAAAGCATTAGAAGAATTTGAGAGATATAGTTTTGATAGCTTTGTACTTGATGGTGTAGCTGAGGAAGCTTTGCAAGAAACTACGAAGGCTTGGGTGGCTAAAAATAAAGAATTAGGAAAAGACATACTGTTATTTCTAGGGGGAAAAACAGAGGATAATATAAAACAAATTAATGATAAATCAAAAAGTTTTAATGATGAAAATATAATTAACACTGGAAGCTCAGCTTATTATGAGGGAATAAAATATACACCTAGCGAAGTAGCCGTTTACACTGCTGCTCTTTCTGTAAGCAAAGGCATAACAGGTAGTATATGTAATGCTAAGACTATATTTGAAGAAGTAGAACCAAGATTAAGTCAAAGCGAAGTCAAAGAGTGTTTGAAGTCAGGTACACTAATACTTGATTTTGATGATGGAGACGTGATTATAGTTGATGATGTAAACACCTTTAAGAAGTATACAGATGATAAGAATGAAGCAATGGGATATATCTCTAATATCATGTTTATTAACACTATAAATAAAGATACTTCTCTAAAAAGAAAAGAGTTTGTAGGGAAAATATTTAATGATGCGACAGGGCAGACAACTGTTATATGTGCATTAAAGAAATATTTTGAAGAATTAATGAGCCAAGGTATTATATCAGAGTTTAATGTTGATATAGATACAGAACTTCAAGCAACTGCCAAAGCAGATGAGTTTTATTGGAAATGGGACGCTGTCAAGATTGATGTAATGAAGAAAATTTATGGTACTGGATACCTAGGATAAAGGAGGTTATAGATTATGTACAATGATGATTATATAGAAGAAGCCAGTTTTCTGAATGGTTCTGATGTAGTTATACTTATTGATGGTGCAGAAGAGCTATACATGGAAGAAATAAAAGCTGATTTTGAGCAAGATGAGCAAAGTATTAAACTGTTAGGGTGTCAAAATGAAATATCAAGGGTTGGTACTACTAAAGGTTCATTCTCCTTGAATGGATATAAGACAGATTCAAGATTTGCAAAATTAGGATTTAGGTCTTTTGAAATAATATATAATTTATCTAATTCTGAAACATTAGGATATGAAAGTATTAGATTAAAGAATTGTAGATTAAAAAAATTGCCTCTTATAAATTCTAAAGCTGGTGAGATTGTAAAGATAGAAGTAGAGGGAAGTTTTAGAGGGTATGATTTATTAAACGAACTTTAAAACAAAATAGTGTTTCACTTAAAGCTATAAGCAATTAAGTTTGTTTGTAGCTTTTTAAAATTAAAAATATTGGAGGAATAGTATGTTAGATATTGATAAAAGAGAGTTAGAAAATGAGGAAATAGAAAAAGAAGATTATGATTTAGATGAAGAAATAGAAGAAACGAATGAAGATAGGTTGAAGATGAAAGAGGATGAAATAATAGCAAAGCTATTGGAGAATTCACCAGTACCCGAAAGAACTGTATTTTTAGAAAGATTAGGAATACCAATCACATTGAAAGCATTAACAGAAAAAGAGATTAGTAAAATAAGAAAAGATTGCACTAAAATTGTAAAAGTCCAAGGGCGAAGAGAAGAAAAATTAAATGATGATGAGTTTAATCTAGCATTGATAGAAAAAGGGACTGTGAAACCTAACTTTTCTAATCAAAAATTACTTGATGCTATGAAAGTAACAAATGCTAGAGAATTTATAAAGAGAAAATTCCTAGCAGGAGAACTGAGTAAAATAAGTGACCAAATATTAGAATTATCCGGTTTTTATGATGAGATAAGTGACGATGATATAAAAAACTAATAAAAATGGGGGGACGACTGACTGTTTTAAATAACATCTTTGTTAAGCATCATGTTCCCCCAGATGTTTATGTTAAGAAAAATTTAATGTCTCAACGCTTAATGAAAGTATTTACTCAAAATGAAATAGAGCAAGAAAATAAAGCTATGAAAAAATAAATATCTGTAGAAAGGTAGGTGAGGGAAATAGCTAAAAAGGAAATGTACCATATTGATGTTGTCATAAGTGCAAAAGGTGATGGAGAAACAAAAAGCAAACTAAGTGCTATGGAAAAATACATGAAGCAGACAGAAAAAAGGATGCAAACACTTAACCGAATAAAAGTTAATCCTGCTATAAAAGCTACAGATAAAGCTTCAAGTGTTGTAAATAGAGTTAATAACAATATGAATAAAGCAAAAAAAACTGTTACAGCAAGAATAAAGGCTACAGACAATGCTAGTAATGTAGCTAATAGGGCTAGTAATAATGTTAATAAAGCTAGAAAGACAGTAACAGCAAGGTTAAAAGCTACAGATAATGCGAGTTCTACTGTTAACAAAGTTAATAATAAGATAAAAGAAGTTGCTAAGCCTGCACCACCTATAATAATTCGAGGACAAGATGAGTCTAGCTCTATAATAGACAAAATAAAAGCTAAGATACAGAATTTGAAAGCTGATACTATTATAAAGATAAAGACACAGGCAGATGAAGCTATAAACACTATTTCTCGAACTAAAAATAAACTACAAGAATTCGTAAGTAAGAGATATGAAGTGGCAGTTAAGATTAGAGATGAAGCTAGTTCAGCACTTGGAGGAATTACAGGAAAAATAAACTCTTTTGTAAGTGGAGCTATTAGTAAATTCGCTCAGTTAACGGCTGCCGCAGGAGCTTTGTTGGGAGGTATAGGAGTTGGTTCTTCGATAAAGACTTTTGCAAATTTCGAGCAATCAATGAAAAATGTTGAAGCTGTAACGGGAGCTTCTGGAAAAGAAATAGATAGTTTAACAAATAAAGCTAGAAATCTTGGGAAAACAACTGTTTATACATCAAAAGAAGTGGGGGATGCGATGTATTATGCAGGTATGGCAGGATGGAAAACTAATCAAATTATCGAAGGTATGCCAAGTATACTAAATCTTGCATCAGCAGGAGGTACCGATTTGGCACTAACATCTGATATAGTGACGGATGGATTAACATCACTAGGAATGACTGCTAAAGATACTGGCCAATTCGTTGACATTATGGCTGCAACTATAACAAACTCTAACACCAATGTTGAGTTATTTGGGGAAACACTTAAATTCATTGGCTCTCTAGGAGGTTCATTAGGTGTACCTATGAAGGATGTAGCTCTGGCAACTGGATTAATGGCAAGTAGTGCTATTAAAGGAAGCCAAGCAGGCACTTCTCTAAGAATGGGGCTTTTAAGACTTATAAATGAGCCTAAGCGAGCTTCTGCGGCTATGAAAAAATATGGAATAGAAATGAAAACTACAAAAGATGGAAGCTTAGATTTAGCAGCAACAATAGATGAGCTTAGAAAAAAATTAGGTGGTCTTGAAAATACTAAAGCAGTAGGAGCTTTAGGAGATATAGTAGGGGCTAATGCAAGTAGTGGTTGGGCTGCAATAATAAATGCAAGTGAAAGTGACTACAATAAACTAAAAAAAGCCATAGCTGAAAGTGAAGGGATGGCAAAAAAAATAGCTGATATGAAGTTAGATACTCTGTCGGGACAATTTACTTTGCTAAAAAGTTCTATAGATGGAGTGAAAGAAAGTGTAGGAAGAGAATTAGGTCCTATGACTCGTAAATTCGTAGAGGACTTGACAGCAAAAATACCACAAATTGGAGAAGCTATGGTAAGTACAACTGCTAAGTTTGTTAATAATTTCGATAAAATAAAGGCAGGATTCCAAGTTTTGTTACCTGGAATAATGTCTGTAGTTGGAGCAATATTAGTGCTTAAAACAGCTTTTGTTTTTGGTAGTGCAATAAGGTCACTAAGATTGCTTAAAGCAACTATAGGAGCCACAAGCATAAGTGCTATATTACTACCTGTAGCAATAGGAGCTATTGTTATAGCTTTTGCAGGAATGTCTGTTGCTATTTCTAACAATAAAGTGGCTATAATGTCTTTGCAAGAGAGATTTGGTGTGTTTGGTGACTTTGTAACAGGACTTATGGAACGTGTAGGAGGAACAATAAAGCTTGTAGGAGGGAATCTTCTTATAATTATAAGCTCAATAGGTCAAGCCATAGGAATATTATTATCAAATAAAAGTTGGGGCGAAAAAGCTTCTTCATTAAAAAATATTTTTGGCAAAACTATGGCAGAGATAAAAACAAATACAAAGGAAGCGCTAAGTGATATAGCAGGAGAAACTTCAAATGCTACAGCTATGTTAAAAACTGCTAGCCAAAAACAATTACAAGGAGTGACAAAAGCTTTTTCTGTGGCTTTTGAACAATCTAAAAATGTAACTGAAAGAAAGTCTAGTGAAATTGCAAAGGCTCTAGGAAATTCTTTAGATGGTATGGGCGAAAGTTCTCTTACTATGATGCGAGGGTTAAATGATAATATGGCTATAATTTTGTCAGGTGTAAGTGCTAATATGAAACCTGATGAAAAGGTTGAAAAGATTACTAAAAATTTAAATGACGCTTTTAAGGCAGGAAAATTAAATGCAGAAGACTACAGAAATAGCATACAAGAAACCATGAATTTTATAAATAAGTATGGAGCTGGTTCTTCAAATAGTGTTAAACAAGGTATGAGTAATGCTTTCAATGCATTTAAAGAAGGAACAAACGTAGGCGGTCTGAAAGATGGAGTAACAGGAATGCTAAATTCGCTGAAATCAACAGGACCACAGGCTCTAGAAACATTGAAAAATCTAGGTGGTAAAGCATCAGAGATTTTTAAGGGAGTGGATTTTAATTCTTCTATAGATACACAAAAAACTAAAGTATTACAGAATCTAAATAGTCTAGGATTGGAAGGAACACAAGCTATAGACACATTAAGAACTATTTTCTCGCAGGCTTCTACTGCACTAGATACTACAAACTTAAAAAAAGGCTTGAGTGATACATTTAATTCATTTAAAAGTGGATTCAATAAGGATGGTATGAGTGGAGCCATAAATAGTATGCTTGGAACTATAAATCAAGCAGGACCACAAATACAAGAAGCTCTAGGGAAAATGGATGGAAAGATGGGGCAAGTATTTGCTGATGTAGACTTTAGCACTCCAATTGAAACTCAAGCTTCTAAAGTTTTAGAAAATCTAAATAATCTAGGAATAGAAGGACCAAAGACTCTAGAAACTGTAAGGAGTATCTTTGCTCAAGCATCTTCACAAATACAAGGTTCAGCTTCTCAAACAGCACAACAAGCGAATCAAGAAGTGGCTAATGCTCTAACTCAAGGTAACCCAGCTGTACAACAAGCAGGGCAACAATTAGGTGCAGATTTGACAAATGGTGTAGTAAATGGAGTTCAAGCAGGGGTGCCAGCTGTTCAGCAAAAAAGTAATGAACTAGCTACAGCTACACAAAATGGAGTAACAAATGCTGTAAATAGTGCAACTCCTCAAATAGATAATAGTAATCTTACAAGTGGAATAGATACGGCATTTAACCAAGCTACTGCAACAGTTCAGCAAGGAGCTACAAACATGTATAACGGGGCTAAACAAAGCTTTACACAACTATCACAGATAGGAAGAGAAGCTGGAAGTAGCCTGTACAATGGTGCTACAACTTCTTTTAATATGTTAGCATCAAATGTAAGGGTTGCATGTAGTAGCATGTACAACGGAGCTAGGACATCTTTTACGAGTTTAAGTAGTTCAGCTATAAGTGCCATTTCTGCTATGTGTAGTTCTGTATTAAGCCAAGTTAGTGCTATGTCGAGTCAAGTTATTAGTTATTGGAATAGTGTAAGAGCAACAGTTTCAGCTCCAATAAGTGCATCTTTTAATGTTAAGACTACTCAAACAACTGTCAAAAGAACAGTAAATGAAGGAGGCGGAATACTAAGTAATATATTTGGTCATTTTGCAGAAGGAGGAGTTGCAAGTAAACCAAGTATTTGTGGAGAAGATGGAGCTGAAATGGTCATTCCTTTATCAAATGCTAGAAGAAATCGAGCGATAGGCTTGTATGAACAAACAGGTAAAATATTAGGATTAGGCTCAACTCCTTCTCAAAAAGTTGGAGTAAGCTATTCTAATGTTGTAAATAATGTTAGACAATTTCCTTTCACAAATGTTTTAGATACAGATAATAAAGAATATAGAGAAGCTCAACCACAGAATTTAATTTCAAATAATGGGAATACAATAAATTTAGGTGGAATATCTATCAATATTCAAGAGAGTAATAACAAGGAAGATATGATACAAGAAATATTATCTCAAGTAGAAAGTGAAATAAGAGAAGCATTACAAGACATTGGATAATGTCGAATTGTTGTTAAAAAAAATCCTCCTTATAAATGATATAATATTGTTAAAATATGCAAATTTATGAGGGGGAAATTTTATGTGGCAGAAATTTAAAAAACTAAATATTGTTATGAGAATTATTATAGCTCTTATGGCTATATGTTTTTTTCCGATTACACTTGTGGTTTTTTCAATCGAATTTTTAGTGAAAGCTGTTGGAAATAAAAATAAGGGTAAAATTGTCTTGGGATGTTTTTTAGCTTTATTAACAATGAGTTGTGCTAGGTCAATTTATCTTACAAGAGGTTTAGATGATAAGGATTCTACACCAGTTAAACAAGTTTCATATACAGACAATAATAAGTCTAAAAATAAAATGAATGAAGAAAACGAAGAGAAAGCACAAGAGGAGGTCAAGAAAAAAGAAGAAGAAGATAAAAATAGCCAAGAAAATAATGCAGAAGATAATAATAATAAAAATGATGTAGGGACTAATATAAAAAACGAAATAAAGTCTATGGAAAAAGGTAGCGTATTGGATGTTCAATACACACAATTAGACGAAAACAATAAAATTGCAGTTATAAAAATGCAACTATTGGATAACTTTAGTCCTGAGGATATGTTAAAAAGTGGTTTTCTATCTGCAAAAAATATAATAAAAGCTACAGATGAAAAATATTCAAGTAGTATCACGCAATATCAGTTTTGGTTTGTAGCGAATTTAATTGATAGCTCGGGTAATAAAGACCAACAAAAAGTTTTGTCATTTGAGTATAGTAGAAGTACGCTACAGGGCATAAATTGGATTGCTGCAACAACTGATGAATTTATGAACATGGCAGAAAATGTATGGTTACATCCAGCATTTAATAACTAATAATATAGACATTTTTAAGGAGTGCATATATGAAAAAACAAGAGATATTATATATATTAGATGACAATATAAAAACTAGCTATATAAAAAAGTGTATAAAAGAAACTTTAGTTGAACCAACTCTTTTTAGCATTGATACAGAATGGCTGACATGCAAGACATATAACGAAGAATTGCATCAAGATTACTTAGTTATGCTAAATGAGAAAATTTATGAATTGAAGAGGTTTACTGATTTTGTAGAAGGATTAGGAGAAATAAATATAAATAATCTATCTAGAGTATATGACTTGGGAGTGTATGATGACTATATAATTAGGTGTATAAGTGGCTGGGAGTGGGAAACAAATAGTGAAGACGAAGAAATAGATAACATTTTTGTACAACAACTCATTGATGAAGCTTTAGAAAAAGAATATGAATAGGAGAAAAGCATTTACTTATTAAGAGTAAGTGCTTTTTTATTGTAAAAAGAGGTGATAACTTGGTAATAGATATTTATCTAAAAAATGAAAAAGAAAAAATAGATTTCCATTTTCCAGTAAATCCACAAGATTATCTATCTATAAAAAAAGAAAAAAGATTTGAAACTGTTGATATAGTGAACTTAGGTGAATTTGACATTAAAAAAGAAGGAGAGAAGATAAGAGAAATATCATTCAAGACATTCTTACCCAATTTATATGATGCTTCTTATTGTAGATATAGCGAGTTAAAAAATCCAATCGAAGTAGTTGCAATGCTTGAAAAATGGGTAGACCAAGCCGAACCATTACGCTTAATAGTAACTGGTTTTGGTTACAATGGGTTAGTTACAATATCTAGTTTTAGCAATACTCAAACAGCGGGAAGAGAAGAAGATAGGGACATTGAGATAACATTTAGAACTTACAGAGAACTGAAGATAGAGACATTAAAAAAAGAGACTAAGAGTAATGCTAAAACAGACTTAAAAGATAATAGACCTAATACTCAAACTAAATCTAAAATATATACTGTTAAAGCAAGTGATACATTATATAAGATAGCTAAAAATCTTTTAGGTAAGGGTTCAAGGTGGAAAGAGATTTATAATATACCCGAAAATAAAAAAGTTATTGGTAAAAATCCAAATATTATTAAAAAAGGACAAAAGTTGGTGATACCTTCTAAATGAAAATAATACTAAATAACAAATATGACATTGCAAATTTTAATGAAGGAATAACATTAAGTGAAGCTATAGACGGAGTTGCATATAAAATGGATGTATCATTAGTAGAACCTAAGCAACTTCAAGATATAGGAATTAAAAAAGGTGATAAAATAGTTCTAATTGATATAGCCTATGAGAGTAAAAAAGAAGAAACAATCTTTGATGGAGTCATATGGGAAACTAGAAGAAGTGAAAAAAGTAAGAAACTGACATTGTCTTGTAGAGAAAGAACAGTCTATATGGAAGAATCAGAAGAACAATATAGTTTTAAAGAAAATACAGCAACACAGAGGATTGAATATTACTGTAAGCAATGGAATATACCTTACTACAATCTAGCTAACACAGGAAAGAAACTTGCTAAAGTAATACATAAGACAAATATACTGGATATGATTAAAAAGGATTTAAAGGAAACCGCTAGTAAGGGTGGAGATTTATTTAGAGTAAGAATGGATAATAAATTGAAATTATTCAAGCTTGGTACTAATGCAAATGTATATAAATTAGATAGTATATTAGAAGATGTGAACTTTACCAGTAGCTTTAATGATGCAGTAACTTCTGTAAAAGTGTTAGGTAAGAGTAAAGATGAAAATACAAAAGCACCTATAATTGGCACCTATAAAAAGGACTCAGATAAGTATGGAACTCTACAAAAGATTAAACAAGATGAAAAGATAACTAATGCAAAAGAAGCTAAGAAAGCAGCAGAAGCAATGTTTAATAGTGGAGAAGAAACAATAAGTGTAGATTGTGTAGTAGATATAAATAGAATAAGAGCAGGTGACAAAGTAAGTTTAAAAGGAAAAGAGTACTATGTTATAGATGTTACTCATACATTAGACTCTACACCAAAAATGAAGCTCAATATAGGGACTTTAGATTATATAAGGAGGAAATTTTATAACAATGACTGATGCTAGATTTAATGGAGTTGCTAGAATATTAAAAGAAAAAATGAATAAAAGTGTTAATGATGGAGTCTTTGGAATGGGTTGTTCACTTGCAGAAATAACAACAAATGGTCTTAAAGTAAGTGGCTATAAAGATGAAATACAGGACTATTTAGTATTAGAGAATTTAACCTTGAAAGAGGATTATTTTACTCTTTCAGATGAAATGTTAGGTGTAGAATATAGACATAAACATAAAATAGAAACTCCGAAAGAATTAAAACCCTTGGCTATAGGTGATAATGTATTAGTAGCCGTTATGGGAGCTGAATTTGTAGTAATTGGGAGGGTTGTAAATGCCAAACCTATTTCCAGTTAATGAAACTTTTGAGACTATAGAATTAAAAAATAATAATGAAAATGAACTGGACCTAAAAGGTTCTTTTTTATTTGACTTTATAAAAGGTGAATTTGTCAAAAATGCAGATGGAACATTAAAAAGATGTAACAAGGTAGAGGCATATAAACAATGGTGTCAAAAATCTATATTAACACCTAGGTATAAAAGGTCAGCTTATTCTAGTGTATATGGAAGTGAAATAAAAGATTTAATTGCTAGTAACTTATCTAAAAGTGCTAAAGAACTTGAAATATCTAGGTTAATAAAAGAAACTATTTTAGTTCATCCATATACAAAAGAAGTAGGAGAATTTAGTTTTAATTGGTTGGAGAATAGCAGGTTAGTAGAGTATGAATTTAATGTATTGACAATAGATGATGAAAATATAACTATAGATGGCAATATAAAAAGGTAGGTGATTATATGGAAAGAGAACTACCTATACCAGTATTTTTGACAGAAGATGAAGAAGTAATACACGAAAGGATGTTAAGCAACTTTCAAGATGTGAGCACACTAGAAGGAGACTTTATTTATGATGCAACAAGACCTACGGCAGAAGAAGTTGCACAGTTAAAACAATTAGGATTACAAAATAGTTTAAAGATTGCATTTCCTCAAACTAGCTATGGAACTTATTTAGAGTGGCTTGGTGAATGTAAGGGAGTATTTAAAAATCAACCAACTAAATCGGTTGGCATGGTTACATTTACAGGTGTACAAGGAACTATCATTGCAAAAGGGACTGTAGTAACTACTGTTGCAACTGATGAAAAGCAGAGTATAGAGTTTGAGCTTCTTGAAACTAAAACTATAGGAGAAAATGAAACAGTAGATATTAAAGCAGAATGCAGGATTGTAGGAACTATAGGGAATGTATCTCAAAATACTGTAACTGTTTTATTAGGTTCTATTAATGGGATTAAATCTGTTAATAATAAAGAGGATTTCAAAGGTGGAACAGATATAGAAGACGAAGAACATTTTAGAGAAAGAGTTCTTGTAGCAGAGCAAGAAGACAAACTTAGTGGAGCTAGTTCAGATTATATTCGTTGGGCTAAAGAAGTTGATGGAGTGGGATATGCCTATGTAGTTTCCGAATGGAATGGAGCAGGGACAGTAAAAGTATTAATATTAGACAAAAATAGAAAAGCAGTAACACAAGAATTAATAGATAAAGTTCAAGAATATATATATCCATTAAATGTATCAGAAGGAGAAAATAGAGATGGGAAAGCTCCTATCGGGGCTTTAGTAACAGTTGTAACACCCGAAACACTACTTATTAATGTAAAAGCTAGTTTTATATTTAGTAACAGTTTTAGTGAAGAAACAGTATTGAACAATCTAAAAGCTAAGATAGACAAATATTTAGATAAGATTGATTTAGGTGGAATAGTCTCATACAATGCTATACAGGCAATAGTAGGTTCTATGATGTTGACAGACGAAGGTATACAGGACTTTTCTAATCTTACTATAAATGATGTAAAAGAAAATATAAAATTGCAGGACCAAGTGGTCGGAGTAGGGGAAATAGTTAACGAGGTGGTTGGATGATAGCTTCTAAAAAAGGTAGAGAAATGCTTCTTACATTGTCACCGATATATGAGCAAAGTTTAATTATGAACTCTATATATGAAGCTATAGGAAGCGAATTTGATAATCTAGAGTTATTAAATAAAGAAATAGAATTACAGTTATTTCCTCAAAGTGCAACATGGGGTTTAAGTTTTTGGGAAAATAGAGTAGGTTTATCTACTAACTTAGATGAACCTATAGAAACTAGAAGAAGAAAAGTCATTGCTAAGCTCCAAAGCAAATATATTATGACACCTAAAAGAATGTCTATGATACTTCAATCTTATACAGGTGCAAATATAAAAATAAATGAAAATATATCTACATATACTTTTGGTGTTGAATTAACTAGTACTCAAGGTTTTCCTCGAGATTTAGAAGATTTATATAAGAGAGTAAATGTTATAAAACCTTCTCATCTATCTGTAAGTTATAAGTTAGTATCTTTATTAAAAAGTAAAACTTATTTTGCACAAACAACAATTATGAGTGAAGAAATAACAGTATATCCTTATTCAAGTAAAGAAGTAAAAGCTAATGTTAAAGCTAAGTTTGCATTAGCTCATAACATGAGTTCAGAAATATTGACAGTATATCCAAAAGGAGGTGGTATAAATGGCTGATGAACAATTTTACACTATACTTACAAATATAGGTAAAGCTAAGATTGCTAACGCAGGAATGCTAGGCAAATCAGTAGTACTAGAGAAGATTCAAGCAGGCGATGGAGGAGGAAGCTATTACAATCCGACAGAAGACCAAACAGCATTAAAAAATAAAGTTTGGGAAGGGAATATAAATGCTTTTGACAAGGATGAAAATAATCCTAACTGGATTATTGTAACAGCATGTGTGCCTGGTTCAATAGGTGGATTTACAGTTAGAGAAATGGCTCTTATAGATAGTGAAGGCGACATGATTGCAATTTGTAAAAGTCCTGAAACATATAAGCCAAAAGTTGGTAATGGAGCTATGAAAGATTTGTATTTGAAATTTATCATAGAGGTATCTAATGTAGAGAAAGTGACATTAATTGTTGACCCAACTGCAATATTTTTAACTAAAAAAGATGAAGAAAAAATATTAACAAATATCAATAAGTTAGACACTAAAATAGATACAACTAAAACAGAGTTAACAAGTAACATAGAAACCACTAAGACAGAGATTAACAATAAAATAGGAGATACAACACAACTTGATACAACAGATAAAACAAATATAGTTAGTGCATTAAATGAGGTAAAAACTAGTGTAGATAGCATAGAAACAACAGCAGAGAAAACAACTATAAAAGATACAGATAACTTATTTGAAAGTGACAATGTAGAGGAAGCATTAAATCAACTAGCAAAAAATTATAATACATTATCAGAAAAACAGAATAATTTAGAAACAGAAGTAAATGGACAGAGAATCAAAGGTATTACTATAGCAAATAATCTAATAGATATGATATAAGTGAGGTGAAGATATGACAGAAAAATTAACTGAAAATTCTAGTTTAGGTGGACTTATGACAGCATTAGAAAGTGTGAAAAATGACTTACAGATAGGAAAAAATAATGTGGCAAGTACATTAGGAAGCCCTTTTGCTGGAACAGATAAATTAGATGTAACTAGAACAAAAATAGTAACATTAAAAAGTGCATTAGCGGATAATTTAATATATAAAGGAGTATCAGCAAGTACTCGAAGCTCATTTACTAATTTAATTAATGCGATAAATTTTATAGTACAATCAATATTAATTGTTAAATGTAAAAATACAGGAAGAGTAGAAGAAGTAAATAGTCCATACATTATTTATAACGATAAACCTAATATCAAAGGTTGTTTAAGGATTGAAGGAACTTTAGAAGTTTATAAAAACTGGGCTACTTTTGCAAATTCTAGATTAGAAATAATATATGGAGAAAAAAAAGAATATATTTATCTTTCATGTGATGCTACTGCTAGTGGTCGTTCTACAAAATTTAAAAAAGACATAATTATTGATAATACTACACAACTAAAAATACAAGTGTTATTAACAGATGTTGGAACAGGAAATAGTTCTAGTTCAAAAGCTTACACATCAGTTTCTGATGTTACATTGTTAAGATAGGAGCATAGATATGAAAAAACAATTTTATTACAATTCTTTAGAGGAAAAAGAAAAAATAATTAATGAAAATAACAATTTATATGTAATAGAGATATCAGAAACATTAAAATGTAGCTATATAATTTTATCAGATAATCCAATATACGAAAAAAAACTTAGTTACGAAGAATTAGAAAATGAATTATTAATTATAACTAATGAATTACAAGGAGGATTGTTGTAATGAATATAAATAATGTTGTGGTAAGAATATTAGCAGAAAGAATATTAAATAAGGGATTAAATCCTCTAAAAAATAGAGTATTTGAACTTGATGATGTTACCAACACAGAGTACAGGATGTCAGTTGAAAACTACATTATAGAACATAGTGGAGTAGTAGAAGGAGCAGAACCTACAGTATAGGGAATGTTCCTTTTTCAGTATATAAATTCATTTACATTTTGCCCACACTTCATCTACACTTTGCAGACGTTTATGGTTTTAAAATTAGGTACAATAAAACCATAAATTAAGAAAGAGGTGGATTAAATGGCTACAGTTTATGAATTTAATTATACAGGAAAGGGTCAAATTGTTACTTTGCCACCTGGCAAGTACAAACTTGAGTGTTGGGGTGCTGCTGGTGGTTGTGCTAGTGGTGTTCCTAAAGATTCTGGGAGTCGTGGTGGTTACACTAGTGGTGAATTAACACTAAAAAAAGAAACAACGTTATATGTTTATGTTGGGCAAGATGGAAGTGACCCTAGTAATACTGGTATTAGTGGTAGTTTTAATGGAGGAGGCGGAGGTAATGTTGCCAAAGGTGGAGGTGCTACAGATATAAGACTCAACGGATATACTACAACTCAATGGGATGCTTCTTGGTCAATTCCTTCTCGTATAATTGTTGCAGGTGGTGGAGGTGGTGTTGTCCAGGGGTATGTTAATGGTAATGCACATGGTGGTGGTGAAAAAGGTGATAATGGTTTTGCTGATACTGCTTATGCGTATGCTCCTGGAGGTACACAATTTAATGGTGGTAGAGGTTATTCTGGAAGTCAAGATGGTGAATTTGGTTATTCTACTAGTGTTCTTCCCAAAAATGATGTAGGTGGTGGTGGTGGTTGGTATGGTGGTGCTAGTTGTGCAAGTAGTACTGCTAATAGATTAGAATGTAATGGTGGTGGAGGAAGTGGTTATGTTTTGACTAAAGATAGTTATAAGCCTATAGGCATTAATTTTAGTGATAGACTTCCTACATCTGAATATTATATGACAAATCCTATTTTAATGACTGGCGGGAATACTACTTCTAAAAATGGTTACGCTAAAATAACATTACTACAATCATTACCATTTTTGAATATATCCTCATATAACTCGACTACAGCAACATTCAAAGCCGACCACACAGACCCTACATTACTAACTAAAATCGAAGTATTTATTGATGATGTATTAAAAGAAACCTTAACAACAGATTTAACATCAGAGAAAACAATTAACTATACATTAGAAGATAACGCACTACACACGGTTAAAATAGTCGTTACAGACAGTGCTAATGCTACAGCTGAAAAAGTTGTAAGTATAAGTAAGAATATAATGCCATTAGGTGATGATGCCAGTCTACAAGATATAGCAAGTAAAGTTAAAGAAATGAAACATGGCTTAATAAATGGTAAAACTTCTATCATAAATGTATTAGCATTAAAGAATATTGAATCAAGTCTAAATAATACATTGGTAGAGTTGTCAGAAAAAATAAAAGCATCATTTGATAGTGGGGATGTAAGTTTAGAAGATTTAACAAATAAGTTAACACAAGCTAATAATACTATAAGTCAGTTAAATTCTAAATATAAAGTTGCAAGCGGGACGACTACTGCTTTGCTAGCCGAAGGTAGGGCTTCTCTTTTTGAAGTTGATTATCATGGTGGTCAAAGTTGTGCTTACAATCGCTGGATTAAAGTAACTGGATTAAATTTTACACCTAATATCTTTGTTGCTTTTGAAAACCACAAAACTTCTTATCCTTATTTTCGTTTTAATTTTACATTTGCTTGTAAAGGTGTTTTTGATAAAGATTTTGGTGTAGTATCATTTTTTTCTTTTAGGGGGCAACCTGGCGAGACTAGTTATGATGCTACTGGAAATGTAATTCACATTGACAAAGGAACGCCTTACATGAACGAAAATGGTATTTATCTTCCTATTTACACTCAAGATGATTATACAACTTGTAATTGGTATGCTATAAAATTTAAATAAATGAGATGATAAAATGAATAGAACAAATAGAATTAAATTACTCAGAATTTGAATATAGGAGTATAGATTATAGCAAACAGAATAGAGAGTATATAAACCTAACAATAAAAGAATTATAGAATTAAGTTTCAATAAATAAAAAAGTAAGAGTAATATTGTAATTACTTAAGTGAATACTGGAATTTTTTTATAAGGCTTAGATAACCTCTAAGTCTTATTTTAATACAAATAAGGAGGTTTTCATGAATGAAGAACTTTTCAAAGATAATTTGAAACGACATGAGGCAACAATAAATAAACATAATGATGAAATAGATGAATTAAAAGTGGCAAATATAGAATCTAAAGCAGAGTTAAAGGCACTATGTGAGAATTTGAACTCACTTACAAGCATGCTCAAATGGCTAATTGGAACAATGATTACAACACTTATAGGATTCTTTATATTTGCTATTCAGAGAGGAATATTTTAAATTAGGAGGAAAATAAATGGATAATTTAATAAGTTTTATACCAGAGCAGTTACTAATTTTAGTTGCTGCTCTTTATGTTATAGGAGCAGGATGTAAGAAATATAAACAACTAGATAATAAGTATATTCCAGTAGTGTTATTAGCACTTGGGATAGGTTTCTCAATATGGATGTTAGGACTAAATCCTAGTGCAGTCTTACAAGGAGTAATTTGTTGGGGTATATCAATCGGTATAAATCAAACTTATAAACAACTAAAGGATGGTGAAAAATAATGAAAATAGGTATAAATTGTGGACATACAAAAACAGGACCAGGAAGTGGAGCTATAGGTAAAATAAATGAGTCAACAGAAACTAGGAATGTAGGATATAAAGTAATAGATAAATTAAAAAAATTAGGTAATAATGTAGCCGATTGTACTATAGATAAAGCGTCTACCCAATCAGAATGTTTATCTAAGATAACAGCACAGGCAAATAGACAAGACCTTGACTGGTTTATAAGTATACATTTTAATGCAGGTAGTGGCAGAGGATGCGAGGTTTACACTTACAAAGGTAAACAGTATCAAGATGCTATAGATGTTTGTAAAAAAATCTCTGCCCTAGGCTTTGTAAACAGGGGAGTGAAAGATGGAAGTGGGTTATATGTAGTAAATAAAACTAAAGCAAAAAGTATGCTAATAGAAGTATGTTTTGTTGATACTGAAGATGCAAATAAATATTCAACATTAGGTGCTGATAAATTAGCTACTGCAATAGTGGAAGCAATAACTAAACATATAAGTTCATCAGAGGAAAATAATTATAATAGATATAAACATACAATAGTGTACAGTGGTGATGATAAAGTATCAGCAGACATATTAGGGTTATATTACAAAAGGGCAAAAGAAAGTTATTTAGCGGTAGATATAAAAGACTATAAGCCACATCAAACACAAAATCTGTATGTAATTGGTGGAGTAACTTGTAATAAGATGAAAGAAATGAGTAAGACCACAGGAGAAAAGTTTACTCAGATATATGCTGAT
>NZ_JACVWH010000026.1:0-27548 GCF_020658495.1 Clostridioides sp. ES-S-0048-02 | reverse complement strand
TTTGACTAATTGTTTTCTTAAAGTATTCATAAAAAATCTCCTTTACGACATTTGATTATATTTAAATCATTGCCATAAAGAAGATTTTTATTAACCTTGAAGCACAAATTATTTTACATTACCTCTTCTTTTAGCTTTTCTAACCAAACCATTTCTAAAATATCTAATTCTTCTAAGTAGTCTTTTTTAGTTTTGTTATCATCGTGTTTTATAAGTTCTAAAATTTCAAATGTAAATGTTTTTTCTCCATATTTTTTCCAATCATTGTTTAAATCTCTTACCATACATGACCCAGCACCAAGTTGAAATTTGAGGGAGTTAAACTTGCTTTTTATGTCATTGCTCTTTCCAAGGTAAATCTTTTTAGTAGTATCATTTTTTATCATAAATACACCAATGTCAAATTTCATTTCCTTATATAGTTGTTTTAATTCACGTTTTCTATCCATTTTCTTAGTACCTCTCTTTATAATTAATATGTAATATGTAATATGTAAAATTATTTATATATTACATATTATTATAAAGAGATTAATTTCAAATGTAAATAGATTTTGATAAAATTAATTATAAGTTTACTATTACTTAGTATCAATATCTAGGCTAATTAGAGTTATTATATGACTTAATATTATATAAAATTAAAAGAAGAGTTGACATGATGAAAATTATAGAATAAACTAAAAATGTAATAGTTAATAAATATTAACTATTACATTCAAAGGAGGCTGTTATTATGAATAAAAATATAGAATTAATTGGAAACTTTGCAAGTGATTGGATTCGCTATAGTGATTATGAATATAAAATTACTGAAGAAGATGAACTGTATATAGTACCAACAGAAGATGCTGTATTTACTATGTACAATCCATTTGATGTTGCAGCTGAAATTATAGTAGATATAATTCGCATAGGACAAGAAGCATTACAAGAGATATCAAAAGAAACTAAAGAAATGAGATTAAAAAAAGAAGTACTTGAATTTGTAAAGAAATATGGGTTGTTAGGATTAATTTATTCAAGTGTATATAATAGAGATATTGTTGGTGAAGAAAGAGTACTGATGATTGAAAAGAATTATATTACAAAAGAGAATATATTGAATACTGATGAGTATGTAAATATGTTCATCCCATTTGCAAGTGATGAAGATGTATACTTTAAAAAATATAAACGAGGTATAGATGTATCAAAACGAGAGGAATCACCCAAGTTTTTTGGAAAAAGACCATTGATTTTAGATTTAGTATTTTCAAGGTTTTATACAGAACAATTGGATTGGATTGTAAATTTTGCTAAGGATATGTGTAGACATTTTAATCAAATTTGTGTCTATAAAAACATGTCTAACCTACTAACTGAAAGTGTGACTATTATGTCTGGAGGGTTTAACCCTCAAAAGATTGGATTTTCTATAAGTCAATTAGATAAACCCACAATTGCATGGGAATTTAATTCTTTAAAAACAGCTATTGAAACTATATATGCATTTGCAATTACAAGTGAACCTGCATCTTTAAATAAATGTAAGTATTGTGGAAAGATTTATATACCTACAAATTCTAAATCTCAATACTGTTCACCTTCCTGTAGAAATTGCTCAAATGTAAAGAAAAGCAGAAGTAGAGCTAAAAAAGATAAGTAAATTAATATATCATTCTTTAGATTTTAATTATAAATAACTATTAAATTGATGAATAGTTATAAAAAATATATCTGAGTAATGATATATTTTTTTTATTGAAAAATTTAATTAAAATAGTAATTTTGAGTTGACAAAAACTACTTATAATAATATTATTATAAGTAGTTCTATAAGTTAATAAATATACTAATTTAAATATAACATAAAATAAATTAAAAGTCAATAGAAAAAATAAAAAAGGAGAATTTTAAAATGATATCACCTATTATTTTGAGTTCTATGCATCAAAATTTAAAGGAAATAGAAAGAAATGAATTGCTTGAAACCAATAAAGAATCTAAGTGTTATGGTCTAGTACTTTCCGAAGCGGATGTAAAAGATATAATAACTTCAAGAAATGATACTTTAAAGGGATATGGAAGAATAGAATTAGATATAAAAGTTACAAAACAATTAATAGAAAACATATATACATCACAGTTTACGAATATGGATGATTATTTAGAAATTATTAATGATATGCAAGAAATCTTTTATTACTTAAAAAATGAAACAGATGATAAAATTTGTGATGATGAAATTATAGAAATACTTGATGAACTTTATGAAAAATTTACAGGGAATATGGATAATGTAAGGGGAGAAGCAGAGGAATTTGCAAAAAAGTTTAAATTTGGAGAAGTTTAATCTAATGAGAGGGGAAACTTACTATGTCAAATAATAATCTAACCAACATCAATATAAATGAAAATAATCTAATAAAAAATCAATATGCAATATCTCTACTTAAAGAATGTATGGATTGTAAAGTAATAAATGAGAGAGAAGTATATAACATACAACAGGAAATATCCTTAATTCTTATAGATTTAATTAAAAAATATACAAATGGTCAAAGTACATCAGTAAAGACTGAAGTTGCTGAAAAATTATTGCTTTCAATTTGGTATTCTATTGATGCATATGTAAGTAAACTTGAAAATATAGAAAAAAGAGTTGCAGAATTGACGTCTAAAAATATTAAGTATGTATACTTAGAAGGCATTAAAATTCTTGAATATGATTTACTTGAGTTAGAAAAATTTTATGAAGTAATGAAAATTAGAAAATTAGACACTAATTTAATGGCGTATAATGATACTTTAATGGAACTGTCTGGTTTCTTTAAAAACTATAGTATAAAATTTGAAGCATATGATATTCCAGTGAGTATAGATTATCCATTGGCATTAGATGATATGGATATTCAAGGAATTTATTATGTGAAAAATTATATTGAGAGTATGGATATAGAAAATAGATTTTGTAATTTATTTAGAAAGAAAGATAGAGAAAAATTGTTTTATGATTATGGAATAACTTATAAAATAGATTGTGATGTTATACTTATAAATTTATTTGAACTTATTATAAATAACTCTATTTTCTCTACAATTTTAGGTAATGAATCAACTAATTTGAAGATTTCAGAATATGAATATGAATTTTTAGAAAAACAATTTAAAAACATATACAATCATACTTTTGAAGATGAAATTAAGCAATATGAGGAAAATAATGTAGTTGAATTTATTGAAGAAAGTAATAGTTTTGATTTTAATAATTCTGAAGAGCTAAATAAAGAAAGTATAATAAATTAAAAAATAGTTTTATTGCTTGAAGAAGCAATTGATGTTTTGATAGAAAGATTAAATATAGAAGATGAAGCCATGATAAAATACATAAAAGCATATGAGAAGATATTTATTGAGTCTGTACTAAGTTCAATAAAAAGTGGCACTTTTAAAAGTATGATAACTGTAAGTAAGAATGAAAGTGAACCTTTAGAAAAGTATATTGTTGATGATGAAAATAAATTAGATGATGAGTCATTTAGAGCGATATTCAATGCTGTACTAGAGAGTACTTCTATAATTGAAAAAATAAAAATAATAAAGGAAAATATCAATGCAAAAAAAGACTTTATTGATATTCTTGAATCTGAGTGCTTATTTGGGGATGATTATCTAATGCTATTTGCTTCATTAAGTGAATTTGAATTGGAAATACTAGGAAGTGTAGTATTTTATGAAGATATGAGAATGGAAGAAATTAATTTATTAGAACTATTACTAAACAAAAATAATGAAACTACACTATGGAAAAGAGAGTACATTGAATTTATGAAGAAAAAAAATAAGGAAAAAATACATTGTATAGAAGAATATATAAATCAAATTAATTAACAAAAAATTGTGAATAAATAGAATGTTAGTATATAATATAATTTATAAAGCATATCAAAAATACATATCTGTGGAGGAGACTATGAAAGAGTATATTATAAATAACATTGAGGAAATAAGAGAAGAATTAATTGATTTATCTAAAAAAATATGGGAAAATCCAGAATTAGCTTTTGAAGAAAAGTATGCAAGCAGTATTCAAAAGGAATATCTAAAGTCAAAAGGATTTGAAATTGAAGAAGTAGACAATTTACCCACTGGATTTATAGCGAGTTTTGGAGAAGGTAAGCCCGTAATTGGAATACTTGGCGAATATGATGCTTTGCCAGAACTATCACAATCTGTGAGTACAGAAAAAAATCCATTGGTAGAGGGAGAATCTGGACATGGATGTGGTCATAATTTATTGGGTGTAGCAGGTGTAGGAGCAGTCGTTTCTATCAAAGAACTTATGGAAAAAAATAAATTTAATGGAACAATAAAATATTTTGGTTGTCCTGCTGAAGAAGAAGGTGGAGGAAAGACTGTAATGTGTGTAAATGGATGTTTTGATAATGTAGATTGCGCATTTACATGGCATCCTTTTGATATAAATGGCACATGGAGAGGTGGAAGTCTGGCAAATTTATCTGCTAGATTTAAGTTTAAGGGAATAACAGCACATGCAGCTCAAGCCCCTCATAATGGTAGAAGCGCATTAGATGCTGTTGAACTTATGAATGTAGGAGCAAATTATTTAAGAGAACATGTAATTGACTCTATAAGAATGCATTATGTTATAACTAATGGTGGAGGAAGACCTAATGTAGTTCCTGGTTTTGCAGAAAGTTGGTATTTTATAAGAGGTAAAAAAGCAAAGGATGCAGAGAATGTTCTTGATAGGCTAATAAAAGTGGCACAAGGAGCAGCTATGATGACAGAGACTGAAATGGAGTATGTAATTACTGATGGGATTTATGATTATATACCAAATCAGTGTTTAACTGATTTAGTATACGATAATATGATTCTTGTTGGAACTCCTAAAACTACTCCTGAAGAAGAAGAATTTGCAAAAAAATTATGTGCTACTCTTACTAAGGATGAGAGACTAGGTGTAGCTACAGCATTCCAAGACGATAAATCTATTGTGGACAGTTATATACATCATGGTATAGCTGATGGAGCAGAAGATAAGGGATTAGCTGGTTCTACTGATGTTGGAGATGTAAGTTATGTGATACCAGTAGCTCAATTTGCAATGGCAGCATGGCCTGTTGGTGTGGCAAGCCACACATGGCAGTCATGTGCATCAGCTGGTTCAAGTATAGGATTTTCAGCTATGATAAATTCAGCTAAGGTATTGGCTTGTAGTGCTTATGATGTATTTATGAATACTAAGATTATTGATGAGGCAAATATAGAGTTTGAAAAATCATTAGATGGACAAAAATTTAAACCATTGGTATAATCTTGGTAATAAAAATATTTCTGGGGGGAATAACTATGAGAGAACAAGTTGAAAAAGTACTTGAACAAAAGATAAAACCTGTATTACAAAGAGATGGTGGAGATGTAGAGCTTATAGATGTAAATGAGAATGGTGTAGTTTTAGTTAGATTACAAGGTGCTTGTAGTGGATGTCCAGGAGCAACTATGACAATAAAAGCTGTTATTGAAAATGTTTTGGTAAGCGAAGTTCCAGGAGTAACTCAAGTGTTAGGTGTTTAATAAATTTAAATTATACATAAGGATTTATTAAGCTGTGTAAAAGAGTAAGTAAAACATTATAGATATATATGAAAAAGTGTGTAAGTGTATATTCATTTTCTTACACACTTTTTTTTATTTATTATCCAGCCATACCAATAAACATACCTATAAAGTATGGAATTAACCAGATAGTCCATACAACTATACTAAACTTATGGAAGAATTTTTTCTTATCTTCATCGTCCTTATACAAAACAAAAGTAGCCCAGCCTGCATGAAAAAGCATAAGCACAATTGCTAGGAGACCAGTTATACTATGAAGATTTTGGGACAATACAGACTTCACTTCAAAAGCGTGGCTATTAGCTATATTACTCATTGTAAATGTTCCTAAAGTATCAAATATTAAACCAAGCCAAAATATAATTACATGTTTCTTTTTTAAAATTTTAGCTTTTCTTTCTCCAAATACACCTATAGTGTAAAAAATTAAAGCTGATGTTATAAACACTATTGCAAGTATTAATTTAGAACTCATAATTATCTCTCCTTTATTTTTGCTAATATATTTCTAAGATTTTTTACTAATTCATTTAATTCTTTTTCATCACAATTTTTAAAAATACCATCAAAGCTTTCTTGCATTTTACTTTTAAAATTTGTGGCGAATTCAAGTCCATCCTCTGTAAATTTAACATATGTATTTCTCTTATCATCATATTTTTTGAACTTTTCTACATATCCAAATTGTTCTAATCTACTGATTATACCTGATACCGTTCCTTTAGCTAAAGACATCTCATCGCATAGTTGTGAAATTGTTAGTTCTTGATTATGAGCTATTAGCTTTATAACTATAATCTGTTGATGTGTTAATCCATTTTCCTTAAAATTTTCCTCTACTGTGTACATTGTTTTAGAATAGAGTTTTTTTAGAAGCATAGCTATTCTAAAACAATCATAATTAGTTTTCAATAAAATCACCTCTTAGATAGTTTGCATAGAAACTAATATAATATAGTTTCAGTAAATAGTCAATATAAAATTTAATAATTATGTAATAAATAAGAGATTAGTAATATCATAAAAATTTAATTTTAGGTAAAAATAAAACAATTTGATGAAATTTTAACAATTTTTCAAAAGTTTGTTTACACACAACATAAATGATGCTAAAATTGGTTTATAGATAAATATTTAAAATTTAACTTTTATTTAATGATAATAAAACCACGAAGGTTTAAACGTCGATTGACGCTTGCTTTTGGTGGTTTTTTTTATTGCAACAAAGGGGGAATAGGGGTTTGTTAAAGGATATAGTTAAAAAGTTGTTGCAGTTTATTTTAGTAATGTTTTTATTATCTTTTGTGGTTTTTTATATGGCAAGACTTGCTCCAGGAGACCCATTAATTTCTTACTATGGAGATGGTGTAGAAAGAATGAGTACTCAAGAAAAAGAAAATGCTATGAAAAAACTTGGTCTAAACGAACCAATATACAGTCAATATATAAAATGGATTTCAGATGCATCAAAAGGAGAATTTGGGATTTCATTTAAATATAAGCAAAATGTTACTTCTGTTATAAATGATGTTTATATAAATACTATCATATTAGGTGGTTCAGGATACATACTTACCTTTGTTCTAGCATTACTTTTAGGAATTTTTTGTACATTGCATGAAGATAAGCTTATAGATAGGGTTATATGTAAACTAGGTACGATAACCAATTGTATTCCATCATTCTGGGTTGCTTTAGTACTTATACTTATATTCAGTATAAATCTAAGTATACTTCCAAGTAGTGGAGCTTATTCAATGGGAGAGGAATATAGTATATCAAGTAGGATATCTCATTTAATATTACCTCTTACAGTACTTATATTGAGCCATTTATGGTATTACACATATATGATAAGAAATAAATTGCTAGAAGAAATAAGAGAAGATTATGTATTGCTATGTAAAGCAAAAGGTTTAAACAATAGAACCATTGTTTTTAAGCATTGCCTGAGAAATATAATGCCATCATATATAAGTATCATGGCTATTTCAATACCTCATATATTAGGAGGAACTTATGTAGTTGAAAAGGTTTTTTCTTATCCAGGGTTAGGAACTCTTTGTTTTGAGAGTGCAAAGTATCACGATTATAATATGTTATTAGTTTTATGTCTAATAACAGGAGCTTTAGTGGTATTTGGAAATATGCTAGCTCAAATTATAAACAATAAAATAGACCCTAGAATGAAGTACGATAGAGGTGATAACAATGAAGCCGCAATGTAGTGATTTTGAGATTGTAGGAGAAAATTATATTTCAGTAGTAAAAGATGAACAAATAGAAATAAAAAAAACTCTGTTTGAAAAATTTAAACAGTTACCATATATATCAATCATAATTTTATCCATTATAGTTATTGGAAGTGTATTTTCATCTTTGATAATGACACATGAGCCAACATATATGGATTTAGTAAGTTCTAATTTAGCTCCAAGTAAAGATTTTTTCTTTGGAACAGATTCAATGGGAAGAGATATATATTCTATGATATGGTATGGAGGAAAAATATCTTTATTTATAGGAATATTTTCGACAATAATATCAACTATTATAGGAATTGTTTATGGTAGCATAAGCGGTTCAGCATCTGAGCTTGTAGATGATGCAATGATGAGATTTACAGAAATCATACTTAGTATACCATCAATATTAATTATAATATTTGTACAAGCGATACTTGGGAATTCAAATCCAATATCTATGTCCATAGTAATAGGGATAACAAGTTGGATGAATATATCTAAGATTGTAAGGACTGAAGTTAGACAAATAAGAAATAGTGAGTACATACTAGCAGCTAAAAGTATGGGTGGAGGATTTTTATATATATTAAAACAGCACTTACTTCCAAACTTTGTCGCATCAATAATGTTTATGGTAGTAACAAATATAGGTGCAGCTATTGGAACTGAGTCAACACTAAGTTTTTTAGGAATTGGTTTGCCAATAGAAATTGTTTCTTGGGGAAGTATGCTATCTTTATCAGAAGAAGCACTTCTTTCAAATAGATGGTGGATTATCCTAATTCCAGGTATATTTTTAGTTACTACATTGGTCTGTATAACTAATATTGGTAATTATATAAGAAAGAGCAATAATAAAAAATCAAGTAATTTATAAATCAGCGTTTTAAGTGTTAAATAAGCAAATACTAAGGTATTTGAAATATCTATTTAAATAAATGGGGTCAAAGCTTTAAAAAATATTTATTATTAAAAGCAAAAGGGGGAGCATCATGAAATTAAAAAAATTAAAAGTTTTAAGTCTAGTAATGATACTTAGTCTAATGGCAGGCTGTTCGAGTGCAGGAAATGGGGACAAAAAAACAGATAAACCTAAAGATGGTAAAGTACTTGTTTATGGAAGTAATGACTATACAAGTATAAATCCAGCACTATATGAACATGGCGAAATAAATTCATTGATATTTAATGGATTAACAGCTCATGATGAAAATAATAAAGTAGTTCCTTGTCTAGCAAAAGATTGGAAATTTGATGAAGCAACAAATACATATACTTTTAATTTAAGAGATGATGTTAAGTGGCATGATGGAGAGAAATTTACAGCAAATGATGTTAAATTCACAATGGAAACTATAATGAATCCAGACAATGCTTCTGAAATAGCATCAAATTATGAAGATATAACAAAAATTGATGTAATTAATGATACTACTATAAAAATTGCTTTAAAAGCACCAAATACAGCAATGCTTGATTATTTAACAGTTGGAATATTACCAAAACATGCATTAGAAGGTAAAGATATAGCTACTGATGGATTTAATCAAAAACCAATAGGTACTGGACCATTCAAACTTGAAAAATGGGATAAAGGGCAAAGTATAACACTTGTTAAAAATAGTGATTATTTTGTAAAAGAGCCAGGACTGGATAAAGTAGTATTTAAGATTGTACCAGATGACAAAGCTAAAGCAATGCAATTAAAATCAGGTGAATTAGATTTAGCACAAGTAACTCCTAAAGATATGTCTAATTTTGAGAAAGACGAAAAGAATTTTAAAGTAAATATAATGAAAACTGCAGATTATAGAGGTATACTATATAACTTCAATTCTAAATTCTTTAAAGATGAAAAGACTAAAGGATTACCAAATGCTTTAAGTTATGCAATAGATAGAAAAGCAATAGTTGATAGTGTATTATTGGGTCATGGTGTAGCCGCATATTCACCTTTACAAATGGGACCATATAATAATCCTGATATAGAGAAATTTGAATATAATCCAGAAAAGGCTAAGCAAGAAATTGAAAAATTAGGTTGGAAGTTAGGTTCTGATGGAATATATGAAAAAGAAGGTACTAAATTAGCTTTTGAAATAACAGCTGGCGAAAGTGACCAAGTTAGAGTTGATATGGCTAAAATATGTGCACAACAGCTAAAAGAAATAGGTGTTGATGCTAAAGCTGTAGTTGTAACTGAAACAGATTGGGCTAATCAAGATGCGCACTTAATCGGTTGGGGAAGTCCATTTGACCCAGATGACCATACATATAAAGTATTTGGAACAGATAAAGGTGCAAACTACAGTGCTTATTCTAATCCTACTATAGACAAAATACTTCAACAAGCAAGAGAAACAGAAAATAAAGATGAAAAATTAAAGTTATATAAACAATTCCAAGTAGAGATGACTAAAGATATGCCATATACATTTATTGCTTATATAGATGCTATATATGTTGGAAAACCAAATATAAAAGGTTTAACACCTGATACAGTTTTAGGTCATCATGGTGTAGGGATATTCTGGAACATAGCTGATTGGACAATAGAATAATAGTTAGATTAATTAGAAACCTTAGGGATGAAATATATCCCTAAGGTTTGAATAGCATAGGGGTTGATGGTTTTTGGAACATTTATTGGAGGTTAATAATCTATCTGTAAGCTTTAAAATAGAAGAAGGCGAAGTACAGGCTGTGAGAGATGTGTCCTTTACCCTAAAAAGGGGTGAAACACTAGCTATAGTTGGAGAATCTGGTTGTGGAAAATCTGTATTATGCAAAAGTTTGATAAAGATACTTCCATATAATGGATATATCAAAAGTGGAGAGGTTCTATTTAAATCAAAGGACTTAGTTAAAAAATCTGAGAAAGAAATGGAAGATATTAGAGGAAGAGATATATCAATGATATTTCAAGACCCTATGACATCTTTGAATCCAACCATATCAATAGGAAAGCAAATAACTGAAGCTATAGTAATCCATCAAGGCATAAGTAAAAGTGAAGCTAAGAAAAGAGCTATAGAGCTTATTGAATTAGTTGGGATAGATAATCCTGAAAAAAGATTTAAACAATTTCCGCATCATTTTTCAGGAGGAATGAGGCAACGTATAGTAATTGCTATAGCACTAGCTTGTAATCCAGAAGTATTAATTGCTGATGAGCCTACAACAGCCTTGGATGTGACTATACAAGCTCAAATAATTGACTTAATAAAAGAACTACAAAATAAAATAGGCTTATCAATAATATTTATAACTCATGATTTAGGTGTAGTTGCAACTATGGCTGATAGGATAGCAGTTATGTATGCAGGTAAGATTGTAGAAATAGGAACAGTAGAAGATATATTTTATGACCCTAGACATCCATATACTTGGGGATTATTAGGTTCATTACCTACTTTAGATTCACAAGAAGATTATTTGTATAATATACCTGGAATGCCTCCAAATTTATTAAATCCTCCAAAGGGGGATGCATTTGCAGTAAGAAATAAAAATGCTCTTAGGATAGATTATGAAAAGGAGCCACCAATGTTTAAAATTAATGATACACACAGTGCAGCAACTTGGTTATTGCATCCAGATGCACCTAAAATAAATATACCAGTTAGGGTAAATGGTGGAAGGGTGATTTCTAATGAATAAAGAAAAAATACTAGAAATAAAAAATTTAAAACAATATTTTCATTTGGATAAAAGTACTATTGTAAAAGCAGTTGATGATATAAGTTTTGATATATATAAAGGAGAAATATTTGGTTTAGTAGGAGAATCTGGTTCAGGAAAATCTACAACTGGTAAAACTATAATAAAGTTACATGAGCCTACTGGTGGAGACGTAATTTATAAGGGAAATTGTATCTCAGATAAAAAATCATATAAATTTGTAAAAAAAGATGTAAATAAAAGTATGCAGATTATTTTTCAAGATTCTACCTCATCATTAAATCCTCGTATGACAATTGGAGATATAATTTCAGAGCCACTTAAAATTCAGGGTGTCTGTAAAAATAAAGCAGAAAGACTGGATAAAGTCTATGAGATGTTAAATTTAGTGGGACTTGATAGAAGCTATGCAAATAAATATCCTTCTGACTTTTCAGGTGGGCAAAGACAACGTATTGGTATAGCTCGAGCTCTTTCAGTAGACCCAGAGTTTATAATAGCTGATGAACCGATAGCCTCTTTAGATGTGTCTATACAAGCACAAATAGTAAATTTATTTAAAAAATTACAGAAAGAAAAGAATTTAACTTGTTTGTTTATAGCGCATGATTTATCTATGGTGAGACATATTAGTGACCGTATAGGAGTTATGCATAATGGAAAATTAGTAGAATTAGCGAATTCAGAAGAGTTGTATAATAATCCTATACATCCATATACAAAGTCTTTACTTTCTGCAATTCCTATTCCTGACCCAAGATATGCTAAGGTAAGAAATAGAGTGGAATATAATTATAGTATGTATAATTGTTCAAGTGATGAGTTATCAAGTTGGATTGAGGTTTCAGATGGTCATTTTGTATATGCTTCTAAATCAGATATAAATAAATACCAACAAAATTTAAAAGTTGTTTAGTGTAAAAACCATTCTAGGTAAGAGTTGCTTATTTAGAGTGGTTTTTATGTATGTAAATTTATGTGTAAAAGTGTAAGCTTTAGAACGTTCTCTTTAATTATTATCTTTAAAAATTTTATGATTAAAGTGTTAGCAAGTAGCATATTATTTTATAAAGGTTTATATAAAATACTTAAAATTGTTCTATATTTTGTCTTTAAATATATTAATATTAAAAAATTTACACTTTTAACAGGATTTATGTAAGTGTTTATAGAAATAAATAAGTATGTACATAATACATAATTATTTTTTATAATTCTAAAATAAAAGAATGGAGAGATAGCTATGAAGTGGAGAGATTATGCTGATGATGTAAACTTATTTGAGGATTTTGATAGAAGTATCAAACCTCTAACTGACGAACAAAGAAAGAAAAATATAAACACTTTAATTGCATATTTTTCAAAAGAAGTTCCTTCTAAAATATACAATTTATCAAATGATGAAATCAAGCCTAGAGATATACTTAGAGGACTTCTTAATGTATATCCACCAAAAGAAATTGCTCCAGAGATACTTAGTATGTTACATAACTTATTGTTAATTGAATGTGAAGAAAGAGAGTTAGTAGATGTAAATGATATAGAAGAAGTTGAGGAAGGCATTGCTATATGGAGAGGCAATATAACTAATTTAAAAGCAGATGCAATAGTAAATGCTGCAAACAATAAGCTATTAGGATGTTTACAACCATTACATTTATGTGTAGATAATGAGATACATTCATGCGCAGGTCCTAGACTTAGAGAAGATTGTGATAAAATAATAAAAAAACAAGGACATTTAGAATATACAGGAGATGCTAAAATAACTAGAGGTTATTGTCTACCTGCAAAATTTGTAGTACACACTGTTGGACCTATTGTATCTGGTGGTCAGCCAAGCAAAGAACAGGAAAAACAATTACTACATTGCTACAAATCATCTCTAAATACTATAAGAGAAATTGATGAAATAAAGAATATCGTTTTTTGTGGTATTTCTACAGGGGTATTTGGATATCCAAAAAAAGAAGCAGCTAATCTTGCTGTAAATAGAGTGAGATTATGGCTAAAAGAAAATCCTGAGAAAAATTTAAAAGTTGTATTTAATGTATTCACAGAAGAGGAAGAAGAAAAATATAGAAGAATATTTAGATAGCACTTGCCAATAAAGTATCTAGTAATATTTATTAGATAAGGCAATAGCTTATAAATATTAATGATTGATAAAATATAATTTGTAATTTTAGTAGATTAATAGGTATAATAGAAATCATAAGAGTAGTATAAGTAGCGATTGTATTACTTTTAAAAAACAAAATATAGGAAAATTAAATGGTAAATAAATATGAAAAATAGTTTTAAGAATTATATTAGTTTAAGAAATAAGGTAATAATTGTATCAGTTGTATTTCTGTTAATACCCTTAATCATATCGTATATATTTGGCAAATTGGTGTACGATAGCTCAGTTGGCTCAGAACAGTTAATAAAAAAAGAAGATGTATTAAAAGTATTTTCTAAGAGGAAAGATAAGCCCTTAGATAAATTGAAAAACTACAAGACAGATGAGCTGATGATACAAAGCTCTAATAATTACAAACTTGAAAGTCTTTTTATGAATTCAAATATAAAAACAAAAAATACTATTATAATTGTTCATGGAATGGGAAGTAATCACTATGAAATGCTAAAAATAGCATATGAATACTTAGATAAAGGTTATAATGTATTGATTTACAATCAAAGAAATACTGGTAATAGTGGAGGCGACAATTATACATTTGGTCTTTATGAGAGATATGATTTAGATAGTATAGTTAAGTTTGTAAAAAATAAATTCCCAGATGGTAAATTGGGAATCCATGGATTTTCTATGGGTGCAGGAACAGCTGCTATGCATACAGCTATAAACTCAGAAAGTCAAGAGGTCGATTTTTATATATTGGATTCTCCATATTCTGAAATGAAGGATGCCATTAGAATGGGAGTAATAGAAAAACATATACCAAATGTATTAGTAAATTATGTCGTAGCATGTGGGGATGTGTATAATAAATTTAAATCTGGATTTTGGTATAGTGATGTAGAACCATATAAGGCAATCGAAAAGAGTAATGTTCCTATACTATTTATACATGGAACAAAAGACACTGTTTGTAATTATCAAAATAGCCAAACCATGTATGACTTAGTCAAGCATAATAAAAAAGAGCTATGGCTCATAGAAGGTATTGAACATGTTGCTGGATATGACTCTGATAGTAGAGCATATTTCAATAGAATTTTTAGGTTTATAGATAGTAGTATTATCAATTAATAGAAATTAGTTGTATATTTTTTAATAGCTTATTTATTTTGTTACAAAATAAATAAGCTATTTTTCATATTAAATATAAATATTTAATATGAATTAATTGATTATGAAAATGAAAATAACTACCAATTAAATTCACCTGTACCTCAAATAAAAGAGTTAGTATTATATACAATAAAATCTAACAAAAAGAGAGGTAGTATATATGAAAAACAAAAATAATAAAGAAAAAGGCATGTTGAATATGAGAGTATTAAGAGTTTTGGGATTACTATTAATATTTTTTGACTATACAGGAGATACTTTAAATTTTTATAACTTTTTTGCTAAACCCTTAGTATCAGGAAGTTTATATCAATCAGGAGGAGCTGATTATATAGTATTATTGTTATTTGTTACAGAATGTGTATACTTAGTTGGAAGATACATATTAAAAGTTAAAATAAATTGGAGTGAAGTTATTGAAAATGAAAAAGATAATTTTATTAATAATTTATTAGTTGAGAAGATACAAGAAGAAAGCAACTTTGTATATAACCTATTAAACTCATTTATTTTACCGCATGTATACAAGATAGGAAAATTATTCATATCAAAAACACATAATACGTTAATCTACATTAAGGAAAATTACTATTATGTAAATATATATTAATATATTTAACTATTTAGTATATTGAATTTTATATGTGGCTACCAAAATGAACAATATAGGTTTTTATGATAGACTGAATTTTTTGATGTACGTTTTTGGCATACATAAAAATCGCAATTTACTTTACAATTAATTTATAAATCATGTAAAAATAGATTGCGATTTTTATTTTTAAACTTCTGCTATGATTTTGCCTGTGTCAATCAAATCATATCCACCAAGACCTTGAAGTTCGGCCTTAAATTCAGCTGAATTAATTATACTAATTATAGTTTGGTAGACAGGGTTTTTCAAGTCTTCTTTTTTAATAACCAAATCATAACGTTCCTTGTGAAGAGGAATAAAGTCAATATTGTTTACTTGTAGAGCAGCTTTTTCATTGCCTAATCCAACATCAGCTATACCACGAGAAACCTTGCTTGCTACACCTAAATGCGATAATTCTTCATTATAATAACCATTTATATCAGTGCCATTAAAATTTAAAAGTCTAAGTTTGCCATCAAGCAAAACTCTAGTTCCAGCCCCTTTTTCTCGATTTACAAGTGTTATATTTGGTCTGGTTAAATCATTCCAACCTTTTATTTCCTTAGGATTTCCTTTAGCAACATAAAAACCTTGCATTCTATATGCTAGATTTATAAGTACACATGGGATTCCTGGCAATAGTTTTTTAACAAAAGTACTATTATATTCGTCTGTTTCAAAATCCCATAGATGGGATGATGCTATAGAAACCCTGCCATTATATAATTCATATAAAGCATTATAACTTCCTATATAAGAGCGAAATGTATTTACTCTATCTAATCTTTTTTCAACAGACCTAGCTAAAATGTCTAATATTACATCTTGACCAGAAATAATAATTTTACAATTATTATCAATATCTATATTTTTATTGTTAAAATGTGTATCTTTAATTTTACCAGTTTTTTGATTGTTGATATATTCTTCGACATCTTTAATATCAACTCTTATTTTTTTACCTACTTTGTAAGAAGGAAGTTCACCTCTTTTGATTAATTCATATACAGTATTTTTTGTTATCTTTAATAATTCAGCTACTTCAACAGGTGTCAAAGATGATAATGAGTCCATAATCCACCTCCATATAAGGTTATTTTAACATTAAAAAAAGAAAAATGTAGAAAAATATTTAAAAGTAATATAAATAATTTACTTGAAAATTTATTAGCAGGTATATATAATTAAGTTATACATAACAAAACGTGATAAAACATGATAAAACGAATTAAAATATGTATCAAATTTACAAAAAGGGAGAGTATTATGAAAAAAATATTGGGAATATTAGGATTAATTGCATGTTTAACTTTGGGGACAGTTGGATGTAGTAGTAAAGAAAGTCCAAAAGATGATAGTAAAGAAGAAAAAACAAATAAAAGCAGTGAGACAGTAGAACTAAACATATCTGCTGCTGCAAGTTTAAAAGAAGCAATGGCAAAAATTGAAGAAGAATATAAAAAAGTTGATTCCAATGTAAAGCTTACAGTTAACTATGGAGCATCAGGTTCACTTCAACAGCAAATAGAACAAGGTGCACCATGTGATTTATTTATTTCAGCAGGTCAGAAACAAATGAAAGCTTTAGATGAAGAAAAGTTATTAGTTTCTGATACTATGAAAGATTTAGTTAAAAATGATTTAGTTCTTATTTCTTCAGCTGATAGTGATGTATCTAGTATGAAAGACTTAACTACAGATAAAGTAAAGAAAATTGCAGTTGGAGAAGCTGAAAGTGTTCCAGCAGGTAAATATGCAGATGAAGTATTAACTAATTTAAATTTAAAAGATACATTAAAAGATAAATTGGTGTTTGCGAAAGATGTAAAAGAGGTTTTAGCATGGGTGCAATCAGGTAATGCAGATGTTGGATTCGTTTATTTTAGTGACACTGTGAATAATGATAAAATAAAAGTAGTTGAGAAAACAGATGAAAAAACTCATTCACCTATTACATATCCAGTTGCAGTAATTGAAGCTAGTAAAAATGCAGATGCTGCTAAGAAATTTGAAGAATTCCTGTTGAGTGATGCAGGACAAAAGATTTTTGAGGAATTTGGATATAAAAAAGTAGAATAAGCTTACAAATAATTTATATGTAATTAAAAAGAAGTTGTATATAAATAAATGAAAATTGAAAATAATTGTATATTATAATAAAATGGAAATAGTGAAATTAATATATTTATTAATTTCACTATTTCCATTTAAATTAAGGAGGGAAAAAATGGGGACAGATTGGTCACCTTTATGGATATCACTTAAGACAGCTTTTTTGTCAACGATAATAACTTTTATAATAGGAATATTTGTGTCATATATTATGGCTAACTATAGAGGTAAGTGGAAAGGTATTATAGATGGTATCTTTACACTTCCATTAATTTTGCCACCCACAGTTGTTGGATTCTTTTTATTGTTGTTATGTGGGAAAAATGGCTTTGTAGGTAAATTTTTACTGAATTTTGATAAAACCTTAATATTTAGCTGGACAGCAACTGTAATCTCAGCAGTAGTAGTATCTTTTCCTATGATGTATAGAACTTCAAGGTCAGCTTTTGAACAAATTGATAGCAACATGTTGTCTGCTGCTAGAACCTTAGGTCTTAATGAATGGAAAGTTTTTTTAAAGATTGCAGTACCATTAGCTTGGCCTGGGATAATAGGTGGACTTGTGTTGTCGTTTGCTAGAGCACTTGGAGAATTTGGTGCTACACTTATGATAGCTGGAAATATACCTGGAAAAACTCAAACTATGCCAATCGCTATATTTTTTGCAGTTGAAGGTGGAGATATGAATAAAGCTATGATGTGGGTTATGATTATTGTAGCGATATCTATAGCAATGATTTTATTATTAAATTATTGGTCAGAATTCCAGCAGAAAATAATAGGAAAGAGGTGCAGATAGTTGAGTTTATATGTAGATATTGAAAAAGATTTATCCTCTTTTAAATTAAAAGTAAAAATTGAACAGGAAAAAGGAATTTTAGGATTTTTAGGTGAATCTGGCTCTGGAAAAAGTATGACATTAAAATGTATAGCAGGACTTGAAAAACCTACAAGAGGTAAGATTATATTAAATGAAAGAGTATTGTTTGATTCTGAAAAAAAGATAAATTTATCAACACAAGAAAGAAACATTGGTTTTTTATTTCAAAACTATGCATTATTTCCTCACATGACTGTAAGCCAAAATATCGAACTTGGTCTTTCAAAGTTAAGTAAAGATGAAAAAAAGGAAATAATAATGAAATATTTAGAAATACTTAAATTAAATGGATTTGAGGGTCGATACCCTTGGCAATTATCTGGTGGTCAGCAACAAAGAGTAGCACTAGCTAGAGCCTTAGCTACATCTCCAGATATACTACTTTTAGATGAACCTTTTTCTGCATTAGACCATCATTTGAGAAGTAATATGGAAAAAGAACTTATGAATATGTTAAAAGATTATAAGGGAGATATATTGTTTGTTACTCATGATATTGAAGAAGCTTACCGAGTTTGTGATGATATTATGGTTTATAATAAAGGAGAAGGTCTTCCAAAAAGACCTAAAAAAGAACTATTTGAGTCTCCAAAATATCTTATAGAAGCAAAAATAACAGGATGTAAAAATATATCTCGATTAAATAGAATAGATAACAATACTATTTATGCTACAGATTGGGGATGTAAGTTGACATTAACTGGAAACATAGGTGATAATATAGAATATGTGGGAATCAGAGAGCATCATATTAAGGTTTTAGATTCTAGTGAAAATTTAGATGGCAAGTTATGTTTTAGACTAATTAACATTATAGAAAATCCATTTACATACACTATATATGCTATAAACAATAATTTATCTAGCAAAAGTATGCCTATTCAGATAGAATTAGAAAAAAACAAAATGAAATTTGATAAGGGAGACAGCATTTATTTAGATTTTCCACAGGAATATTTATTTTGCTTTAAGTACAATTGCAAAGAAAAGGAGTAATTTATATGACTGAAAAAGAAAAAATGTTGTCAGGGAAAGGTTACTATGCAAATGATGAATTGCTAGTAAAAGAAAGAGAGTATTGTAAAAAATTAACTAGGTTGTTTAATAACTCTTTGGAAGATGAATATGAAAAAAGAGTGGATATTTTAAAAAAACTATTTGGTTCAGTTGGGAATCAAATAAATGTTGAACAAAATATAAGGTGTGACTATGGATATAATATACATGTAGGTGAAAATTTCTTTGCAAACTATGACTGTATTTTTTTAGATGTATGTAAAATTGAAATTGGTGATAATGTAATGTTAGCTCCAAATGTTCAAATTTATACAGCTTATCATCCAATTGAGGCACAGCTTAGAATTTCAGGAATAGAGTATGGTTCACCTGTAAAGATAGGAGATAATGCATGGATAGGTGGAGGCGTGATTATAACTCCAGGAGTTACTATAGGTGATAATGTGGTAATAGGTGCAGGAAGTGTAGTGACAAAAGATATACCATCAAATACTGTAGCCGTTGGAAATCCATGTAGAGTAATAAAACATATAGAAGAATAATTTTATTTATATAAATAAGTTAAGATTATTAATATATTATCTTTGGATAAGAAATATATCAATGTAAAATTGAATAGACAATATATTAAAATAAAAATATATGCCTGTTTTTATGTTTGGAAAGATTCATAGAAACAGGCATATTGATTGTATATAAAAATATCATTAAATTTTACTTTATTTTCATATTTTATATTAATTAGAGTGGTCAAATTATTTATTTTCAGTTTTAATATAAACTATGTTCTTGTCAGAAGGTTTATCTAGAGAAAGTGCCTTTAGAGTATCTTCATTAATAATTAAATTAGTTTCTTCTAAACTTGTTATAGGCATATCTGAAACTTTAGATTCTCCTTTTAGGACCTTAACAGCCATCTCACCAGTCTTATAACCTAATTTTTCATAATCTATACCTTGGCAAGCTAATGCTCCACCTTTTACCATACCTTCCTCTGCAGCTATTATAGGTATTTTATTTTTAGTAGCAAGTTGAGAAACGATAGGCATAGAAGATGCAAGTAAATTATCTGTAGGAGCATAAATAACATCTACGCTACCCATTAAACTAGAAGCAGCTTGATTTATTTCACTAGAAGAACTAATTCCTTTTTCAACAACTTTAAGACCTTTATCATTTGCATATTTCTTCAAGTTATCAACTTGAACTTTAGAATTTACCTCACTAGTATTATATATAACACCTATAGTCTTTGCTTGTGGGATTAGTATATCAAGAGCCTTTAAACTCTTATCAATAGGTGTAAAATTAGAAGTTCCAGAAACATTTTTACCTGGTTTATCTAAAGAATCTGCAAATCCAGCTGAAACAGGGTCAGTTACAGCAGTTATAAGTATAGGTATATCTTTAGTAGCATTGTATGATGCCTGAGCAGATGGAGTAGATATAGCAAATATCAAATCTTTTTTATCAGAAACAAATTTACTAGCTATAGTTTGTGTAGTAGGCATATCATTTTGAGCATTTTGATAATCTATTTCTATATTTTTACCATCTTTAAATCCATTATCTTCTAGAGCTTTAATGAATCCTTCTCTGGATGCATCTAAAGCTTGATGCTCAACTAACTGAGTAATACCAATTTTTTTAATTTCATTATTTTTATCAGATGATTTATTTGACTCACCTTCATTATTTTTAGAACAACCTGTAATGGTAGATACACTAAGAACACCAATTAAAATTAAATTTATCAACTTACTGGACTTCATTTTGACCACTCCCTCATAAAAATCTATTATATTTATTCTTGTTTAGTTTTTACATAAGAAATATTTTCATTAGAAGGTTTTTCCATACCTAAAGCTTTTAGTATATCTTCATTAACAATGATATCTGTATCATCTGATGTAGCTACAGGCATATCAGAAACTGATTCACCATTTAAAATTTTAACAGCCATTTCACCTGTTTTGTAACCAAGTTTTTCATAGTTTATACCTTGACAAGCAAGAGCACCTTTTTCAACTGGACCAGATTCAGCTGCTATAACTGGAATCTTATTTTCAGTAGCTATTTTAGAAACTATTGGCATAGAAGAAGCTACTAAGTTGTCAGTAGGAACATATAAAACATCTATCTTACCAACTAAGCTAGAAATTCCCTGATTGACTTCATTTGAAGTAGTTATTCCTTTTTCAACAACTTTAAAACCATTTTTAGAAGCATATTCTTTTAAAGCATCAACTTGAACTTTTGAATTAACTTCACTAGTATTGTACATAACTCCTATAGTCTTTGCTTTAGGAGCAAATATTTTAAGTAGTTCTAATCCTTTTTCTACAGAAACAAAGTCTGATGTTCCAGATACATTTCCACCTGGTTTTTCAATTGATTTAACTAAGCCAGCAGCGACAGGGTCACTGACAGCAGTTATAAGTATAGGTATATCCTTAGTTGCATTATAAGCTGCTTGAGCAGATGGAGTAGATATTGCAAATATTAAGTCCTTTTTATCAGATGCAAATTTACTTGCAATACTTTGTGTAGTAGGCATATCATTTTGAGCATTTTGGAAATCTATATCAATATTTTCTCCATCTTTAAATCCATTTTTTTCTAAGGCTTTTACAAATCCTGTTTTAGTAGCATCTAATGCTGGATGTTCAACCAATTGAGTTATACCAATTTTTTTAACTTCTTTGTCTTTAGAGTTATTTTCTTGTTTAGAATTGCTAGAGTCTCCACCTTGTGAACATCCTGTAAGCATAGATATTCCAAGAGCACCAGCTAAAATTAAACTTACCAATCTTTTTTTATTAATCATTTTTATATCCCCCTCAAAAATTTTTTTATTATTATATATGTTCATATATTCATATGAATGGTTGTAGTATTGCTAAAAATATTATGACTTTAAAATTATTTTATAAATAAACTAATTTGTAAGTAAGCTAAAATTAAATTATCATAATATATACTTTTAAACAGCATATTCAAATTTTTCTAAGATTTCTTCAACTGTTAATTCTTCTTTTTCTTTTCCCTTTACATCTAAGACCACTTCACCTTTATGGAGCATAATTAATCTATCTCCATATTGAAGAGCATGCTTTAAGTTGTGAGTTACCATAAGTGTAGTTATATTTTTTTCTCTTACAATTTTATCGGTTAATTCAATTACCTCATTTGATGTTTTTGGGTCAAGAGCTGCTGTATGCTCATCAAGTAATAAAACTGAAGGACTTGTTAAGCATGACATAATTAGTGAAAGTGATTGTCTTTGACCTCCTGATAAAAATTGTACTTGTACGTCTAGGTATTTTTTTAAATCTAGAGAAACTCCTTCTAATAAATTTTCTAGAAAATCTCTTTTATAACGAAGACATTTTTTTAGATTTAATAACTTACCTTTATTAAGAGCCAAAGATAAATTTTCTCTAACTGTCATAGAGGGACAAGTTCCTAAACTTGGGTCTTGAAAAACTCTACTTACTATTTGAGTTCTTCTATGTTCAGCCAAATTAGATAAATTGTGTTTATTTAATAATACTTGGCCAGAAGATTCTTTTATAAGACCCGATATTATATTTAATAAAGTGGATTTACCAGTTCCATTACTACCTATGATACTTACAAATTCACCGTCTTCTATGTCAATTGATAAATTTTCAAATATAGTATTAGGTTGACCGTATGGATTGGGGAAACTCTTTGAAATATTTTTAATTTGTAACATCTATAACACCTCTTTTTTCAGATTTATTTTTGGTACTAGCCTTGCACTTGTTTTTTTTTAGTGAGATATTTAAGTTACCAGTAGCTAAGAAAGCTATTATAACTATGGCAGTTATCAGTTTTAAATCAGTTGATAACATACCTAAACTCATTGCAAAGTATATAGTGAATTGGTATATGAAAGAACCAACAATTATTGCAGTAGTATTTTTAATAAAAGTGAATTTCTTAAATAATGTAATACCAATTATGATAGAAGCAATTCCAAGTACTAAAGTTCCGATACCCATATTTACGTCTGAGAATCCTAAGAATTGAGCCATCAAACTACCAGATAAAGCTATAAGTCCATTTGAAATCATAAGCCCTAATATTTTTATAGAACCAATGTTTATACCCAAAGATTTAATCATTTGAGAGTTGTCACCAACACCTTTTAGAGTGTATCCAAGACCTGTCTTTAAGAATAAATCTAAAAGCACTTTACAGATAAGTACAAATGCTAGAGCTAAAACTATAGGAGATATTTCTCCATTGAATAAATGCTTAAAACTAAATAGTGGGATATTTGATTTTCCCATTATTCTTAGGTTGATAGAGTAGAGCATTCCCATAACTAAAATACCAGAAAGTAAGTTAGATATTTTAAATTTAATGTGAAGTATACCAGTTACAAGACCAGCAATACAACCACATAAAATAGCCATTAAAGTTGCTACTATAGGAGAAATCCCATTAGTAAGAGAAAATGCTACAATAGAAGCTCCCATTGTGTAGCTACCATCAGCAGACATATCGGGAAAATCTAAGATTTTGTAAGTTATATAAACCCCCAGTGCCATGATTGATAAAATTAAACTTTGCGTCATTACAGATATAATACCTGACATAAATAAAACACTCCTTTAAAAATATTTTTATAATTTTAATTATTTGTTAATTTTGTATATAAAAAAACCACATAGTATACACAACTATGTGGTAAAAACACGAATAAGCCACATAGTATAATCTATGTGGCTCTTATATAGTTAAATGAAAACTCTATAAACAATATAGCCTACATAGATACAATCCCAAAGTTTTGCTAGTCTTAAGGGGTCTGTATCTATGTTAAAACGTAGGTACAAACCCTAGAAATAGTGGCTATAGTAATAATAATATTTTTTATTGTTTAATAAAGTATTCATAATTATCTCTCCCTTTTAATATTTTAATTAGTCAGAAAATTATATGTATTCTTGACTTGTTATAAATTATAAATTATACAATAAGAAAAGTCAACTACTAAATTTAATTAAGATACTACATAGTGTATACTTAGACTTTTCAAAAGAAAATATATCAATTGAAAAAAACGTTATCCTAAACTTGTGGATTGAATGGAAATTTTGTGAAAAAATATTTAATTAAAGAAAAATATGGAATGAAGATAAAGCTGTAGATATTAAAATTTATAAAAAAAAGCTGTCTAAGAAATTTAAATTTCTATTTAGACAGCTCAAATAATGATTAGAAAGTTATATAACTTTCATAATGTGTCGTCAAAATAGACGACTTTATGGAAAATGAATAACTTTATATGCAATAAATTGCTACAATAAGTACAATTTTCAAAGGGTTAGGGTGGATAAGAGTACTTACTATATAAAGTTTTCATATTACCTACTTTTTTGAATTTACTACATTTTACTCTGCAGATTTTGCATTTTTATCTGACTTTATATACTTTATATTATCTGCTGATAGCTTTTGCATGTCAAGTGCTTTTAGTGTATCTTCATTGATTATTATTTCAGTTTCATCTAACATAGCAACAGGTATATCACCAACAGGTTTACCCTCTAACACTTCAATAGCAAGTTCTCCAGCCTTGTAACCTAGTTTTTCATAGTCTATTCCACAACAAGCTAAAGCACCAGATGATACAGAGCCTTCTTCAGAAGCTATTATAGGTATTTTGTTTTCGTTAGCTACTTTAGAAACTATAGGCATAGAAGAAACTATTAAATTATCAGTAGGAACATATAAAACATCTATTTTGCCAACTAAACTAGAAATAGCTTGGTTAACTTCACTTGAAGAACTGATTCCTTTTTCAACAACTTCATAATTATTTTTCTTAGCATAATCATGTAGAGAATCAACTTGTATTTTTGAATTAACTTCACTAGTATTGTATATAACGCCTATTTTCTTTGCTTTTGGAGTTAAAGTTTTAACCAATTCAAGTGTTTTATCAATTGAAAGATAATCTGATGTACCTGAAACGTTTCCACCTGGTTTTTCAAGAGATTTAACCAAGCCAGCCTCTACAGGGTCTGTAACAGCAGTCATGATTATAGGTATATCTTTAGTAGCATTATAAGCTGCTTGAGCTGAAGGTGTAGATATAGCATATATCAAATCTTTTTTATCAGATAAGAATTTACTTGCAATACTTTGTGTAGTAGGCATATCATTTTGTGCATTTTGGAAGTCTATTTTTATATTATCTCCATCCTTATAACCTTTATCTTCTAGTGCTTTTATGAATCCCTGTTTTGCCTTATCTAAAGATGGATGTTCTACTAATTGAGTGATTCCTATATTTTTTATTTCTTTCTTGTCTGTTTTTTCATTGTCTTTTGAAGCATCTGAGCCTCCATTTTGAGAACATCCAGTGAGCATAGATATTCCAAGAGTACCAGCTAAAATTAAACTTACCAATCTTTTTTTATTAATCATTTTTATATCCCCCTCAAAAATTTTATTATTATATATGTTCATATATTCATATGAATTATTGTAGTATTGCTAAAAATATTATGATTTTACAATTATTTTATAAATAAACTAATTTGTAACTAAGCTAAAATTAAATTATCATAATACATACTTTTAAACAGCATATTCAAATTTTTCTAAGATTTCTTCAACTGTTAATTCTTCTTTTTCTTTTCCCTTTACATCTAAGACCACTTCACCTTTATGGAGCATTATCAATCTATCTCCATATTGAAGTGCATGCTTTAAGTTGTGAGTTACCATAAGTGTAGTTATATTTTTTTCTCTTATAATTTTATCAGTTAATTCAATTACTTCATTTGATGTCTTTGGGTCAAGTGCTGCTGTATGCTCATCTAATAATAGAACCTTAGGGCTTGCTAAACTAGACATAATTAGTGAAAGTGATTGTCTTTGACCTCCTGAAAGATATTGTACTTTGATATCTAAGTATTTTTTTAAATCTAGAGAAATTCCTTCAAGTAAGTGCTCTAAGTCATTTGTTTTATGACGAAGACATCTCTTTAAATTTAGCAATTTCCCCTTATTAAGAGCCAAAGATAAATTTTCTCTAACTGTCATAGAAGGACAAGTTCCTAAGCTTGGGTCTTGAAAAACTCTACTTACTATTTGAGTTCTTTTGTGTTCAGCTAAATTTGTTATATTAGTATTATCTAGAGTGATTTCACCAGAGGATTCTTTTAATAATCCCGATATTATATTTAATAAAGTAGATTTACCAGTTCCATTACTACCTATGATACTTACAAATTCACCGTCTTCTATACTAAGGGATAAATTTTCAAATATAGTATTAGGTTGACCATATGGATTTGGGAAACTCTTTGAAATATTTTTAATTTGTAACATCTATAACACCTCTTTTTTCAGATTTATTTTTGGTACTAGCCTTGCACTTGTTTTTTTTTAGTGAGATATTTAAGTTACCAGTAGCTAAGAAAGCTATTATAACTATGGCAGTTATTAGTTTTAAATCAGTTGATAACATACCTAAACTCATTGCAAAGTATATAGTGAATTGGTATATGAAAGAACCAACAATTATTGCAGTAGTATTTTTAATAAAAGTAAATTTCTTAAATAATGTAATACCAATTATGATAGATGCAATTCCAAGTACTAAAGTTCCGATACCCATATTTACGTCTGAGAATCCTAAGAATTGAGCCATCAAACTACCAGATAAAGCTATAAGTCCATTTGAAATCATAAGCCCTAATATTTTTATAGAACCGATGTTTATACCCAAAGATTTAATCATTTGAGAGTTGTCACCAACACCTTTTAGAGTGTATCCAAGACCTGTCTTTAAGAATAAATCCAAAAGTACTTTACAGATAAGTACAAATGCTAGAGCTAAAACTATAGGAGATATTTCTCCATTGAATAAATGTTTAAAACTAAATAGTGGGATATTTGATTTTCCCATTATTCTTAGGTTGATAGAGTAGAGCATTCCCATAACTAAAATACCAGAAAGTAAGTTAGATATTTTAAATTTAATGTGAAGTATACCAGTTA
>NZ_JACVWH010000025.1:0-29184 GCF_020658495.1 Clostridioides sp. ES-S-0048-02 | reverse complement strand
CCAGTATATATTTTTTACAATTTATTAGAATAAAATTCATATATTGGGAAATATTAATAGTAAATAAATAATTGTTGCTATAAAGTAGAAATTATCTTTAAAAGCACAAATTAATTTACAGTCTCTATTAATATATTAATTGATTTAATATTACTGATTGATAATTATAAAGTGTATCTGTTAAAGGTATAAACTCTGAACCAATCCCAAATTTTAATTCTGCAAACGCCTCTAAATAGTCTGGGTCACATACATCTTCCTGTGTTAAATCTTGAAGTACCATTTCAGTCGCAAGATAAGTCGCTAATGATGGTATAAAAGCGTCCATTGGCATAGGATATCCACCAAGTCTATTTGACATGCCAGCAGCTTTAGCCTTTTCACTTATCATATCATTTATCTTGTCATAATTTTGAGCATCTTTTTTAGCTATTTTAAATCCCATAACGCTAGGATATGTATCTGTTGGTGATGGATTACTTTGCTCTGCAACTATATATTTTAACTCTAAAGCTTTAGTTAATATAACTTCATCCATACACTCATTTACACCAAATACATTTATATCTTTTCCATACTTCTTAACCTGTTTGTCTATATCTTCATTTAAAAATTGCTTCATTTTGCCCTTATCTTCTTCTGTATTTACATTTGGTGTATCAACTTGTACAAATTGCATTCCTAAACTTCTACAAGTCTCTTTAATTTTTTCCAGTCTTTTGGCTATATTGGCATCTTTCAAATCATCCTTAGATGCATAATGAATAAAAGCTTTTGCTCCCAGTTCCTTTGAACGTTCAACTAATAACTTTCCTCTTTCCTCTGTGTCAACCCCTAGATTTACATCTACATATTGACTCAATTGGTTTTTGTCCTCTCCCATAGGAGCTGAGATAGTTATTATTTCTGGACGCTTTTCTTTTACCTTTTGTAATGCTGGTAAAAGACCTGCTTGGTCCGTTGATACTACAATCGCCTGAATTTCTTTATCATCAGTCAATTTTACTATTTCATTTATAGACTTATCTATATTAGAAGTAAAGTTTTCTGGCAACACAACATGTTTTATAGTTCGCTCAACTCTAGCTTCACCATCTTTTTCTTTATCAGTTTCATTAGCTTCCTTATACTCTTTTGCTAAATCTTCTACTATACTGTATTGTACTTTATTTTCAGATAATGGTTGAGTTACTACTGCAACTTTGAAATCATCAATGATTTTCTCTTTATCATTTTTGCCTGTAACTAAACTACAACCTGTAATCCCAATAATTAAACATATAGATAGCATAAGTGCTGTTATTTTTTTAAGCATTAGTTAAAACCTCCTAAATTTGTACTTTCTTATCACTATTACTAATTTTATCATACTTCAAAGAAAAATTATATTATAAAAAAATTATATGCTAACTATTATAATCCAATCTAAAAAGTACTATAGGTAGATTAGATTTTGATTAAATCTACCCATAGTACTAAAAAAATTATATATTATAAAATTAAATTAACTATAAATTATTATGCTATTTGTTTTTTGCTTTTTATGAAGTTACCAACTATTCCACCCAATATAGCTGGTATTACCCAGTTAAAGCCCAAACCTGCAAGTGGTAAACTTTGTATAAATGGAACAGCTCCTGTCATTCCATTTACAGCTGATAATACACTAACTAGTAATGTAACATATGCTGCACCCTTAAATGCATTATCATTTTTTATATGCTTACCAGCTAATTCCATGATAACTATTGCCAATAAAACAGGATATATAGTTTGTAGAATTGGAACTGATATAGCTATTATAGCATCAACACCTAAATTAGATATAAGCATACTAGCCACACATATACCGATAACTAGTTGTTTATAAGTTGCTTTACTTATTCCTTCAAAATAAGTTGAAATTGATGCTGTTAGACCTGTAGAAGTAGTTAAACAGGCAAGTGCTACAATTACACCTAAAATTATCTTTCCTACTTGACCATATAATAGTATACTAGTTATCTCAACCAATAAAGATGCTTGAGGTATGCTAGTATCATATAAAGTTGAAGCTGTTGCTCCTAGATAAGTAAGACCACCATATACTAATGCCAGGAATACACAGGCTACAAAACCAGCTTTAATAGTCATACCTATTTGGTCTTTATCTGATGTATATCCTTTAGCCACTATAGACATTAACATTATAGTAGCCATAGACGCTGCACCTAGAGCATCCATTGTTTGATAACCTTGTGATATACCTTCACCAAATAGATTTTTATCTATCATATGTTCTGGACTCATAGGTCCTGCTGGAGATATTATCCCTTTTACAATTAGAACAAATAATACTAATAATAACGCTGGAGTTAAATATTTACCTATTATGTCTATAACTTTAGAAGACCTAATCGTAAATGCTAAAGTCAAACCAAAGAATATTACTGAAAATACTGCTTTAGCTACTGTTCCATGGTCTCCAAATATAGGTATAATACCCATTTCATATGTTGTTGCACAAGTTCTTGGTATAACAAGAAGTGCTAAACATGCTAGAGCAGCTACACTCATTACTCTTGCTAATCCTTTACCTGCTCTTCTAAGTACATCATCCATGCTTCCTTTACATCTTGCTGTTGCTATGATAACAAGCATTGCTATACCAGCATCTGCAACAACAAAGCCAACAAGAGGAATTAACCAGTCTTTACCGGATTCCATTCCTAAAAATGGAGGGAACATAAGATTTCCTGCGCCAAAGAACATAGAGAACAAAGCAAAACCAACTATAAAAATATCTCTCATCTGCTTACTCACACCAAACTACCCCCTTTGAAAATATTTTGAATATTAAGATAATCTTACTTTATTTTCATAAAAATGTCAATCTGGTAAAAATTCTCATATTGTTAACGTTTTCCCAATTTAATATTTGCATATAATTTTCATTTTATGATAATTCCCATCAGTTTTGTTAAATCAATTGCTTGCGACACATCAAAACAAGCTCCCCTAATATCATTTATTCCTACTTCAATACCTTCAATATTATTAGTGGTAAAATCTACTCCAGAAAGTTTAGTTCCATTAAAATTCGATTTTTTTAAATTTGTATACTCGAATACTAAATTTTCATTTTTTACTTCCTGAAACACAGAACTTTCAAAATTTGAATCTAAAATAGAAACTATCTTGAACTTAGAAAACGAGAAGTTAGAATATCTACCTAAAACATCCTTAAACAATACGTTTTTAAGTATACAATCATCCAATCTAACTCCTATTAATTTGCTGTCTTTAAATTCAACTCTGTATATACTTCCTCCATAGAAAGACGTATTGGATAAATTACAGTTTTCAAATACTAGATCAAGTAAGTCAATCTTTTTTAAATTACAATTTTCAAAGGATACATTTCTAAATATACAAGATTCAAAACTTGCTCCTGTAATATCTAAATCACTTATAACCTCATTTTCTATAGTTTTATTAAATATTTTTTCATCATTGAATATATCATCTAATATAACTTCAATATTTTCAACATTTTCTAATTCCCCTGTAAATTTAGGCTTTTGTACTTTAATAATCTTAGTCATTTTCTCCTCCACTATAAATTATATTATTTTTAAACTCGTTTTTATTATTATATTAAGCTATTATATGTACTTTCAATATATTAAAAAGTTTTTACGAAATATTCTTGTATTCAGTACATTTATAATTATATCACAAACTTATTTATAATGAATTTCCATTAATAGCATAAGTGTTACAGAAGTATAACATTTATTATACTTCTGTAACATTTATCTTTAGAAATAATTATTCTTTATAAAAAATGACCTCGGTTTTTTATAAAATCGACAAAAAAAACGAATAATTTCTTTAAATTTATTGTAAATAATACAATATTACGATATAATACAACAGAAAAACAAATAGAAAATGTTCATATAATATTAGTAATATGGTCTAATAGTCTCTACAAACTCACCTTAAATGAGTTTTCTATGAATAGAATGTTAACTTTAATATATATTCTATTCTATCTATATGAATATATATTTTTTTGTTTATATTTTAAAGTTTTTTGGAGGTAAAAATGGTACCAAACACTAATAATGTACAACCAGATGGAAATAATTCATCATTAAGCTTTTTAGACAAGATGTTTAAATTCAGCGAACGTGGCTCTAACCTTAAGACAGAAGTAATAGGTGGGGTTACTACATTCTTAACAATGGCATACATAGTTTTCGTAAATCCAGCAATATTATCTGAAGCTGGCATGGATAAAGCAGCACTTATAACAGTTACTATATTAGCTACAGCCATTGGTACACTGATATTTGCAATTTTAGGAAATGCACCATTTGCACTAGCACCTGGTATGGGTCTAAATGCATTCTTCACATATTCATTGGTTATAGGAGCAGGAATTCCATGGCAAACAGGTCTTGGAGTTGTATTCTTATCTGGATGTGTATTCTTCACACTCGCAGTAACAGGTCTACGAAAGACAATTGCTGATGCAATTCCTCGAGAATTAGCAGTAGCATCTTCAGCAGGTATAGGTCTTTTCCTTGCTTTTGTTGGTTTAAAAAACATGGGTGTTATAATTGCAAACCCAGATACAATAGTTTCACTTGCAGATTTTACACCAACAGTTTTAATAGCTCTTTTTGCACTTATCTTAATGGCAATATTAGAATACAAAAAAATTAAAGGTGGAATATTAATAAGTATAGTAGTCGCAACAGTAATATCTATTATATGTGGATTTGTAGAATTACCAACAGCAATAATCTCAACACCACCAAGTATAGCACCAATTGCTTTTAAATTAGATATTATAGGAGCGTTAAAATTCTCATTAATTGGACCTATATTCTCTTTCATGTTTATAGACATGTTTGATTCGTTAGCATTTCTTATCACTTGTTGCAAACAGATGGGTCTTGAAGATGAAAATGGAGAAATAAAGGACCTTGGAAAAATGTTATATGCAGATGTTTCTTCTACTTTAATAGGTTCGTTTTTAGGAACTAGTACAGTTACAACATTTGGAGAATCTGCTTCTGGTATAGCAGCAGGTGCAAGAACTGGACTTGCTTCTGTAGTAACAGCGGCATTATTCTTAGCTACACTTATATTTACACCATTACTTGGTATAGTTCCTACTTATGCTGCAGCACCTGCACTTGTCATGGTTGGTGTATTTATGTTTGAAAGTATAAAACAAATCGATTTTGCTGATAGTAAAATAGCAGTCCCTGCTTTTGTTACAGTTTTATTGATGCCTCTAACTTATAGTATAAGTATTGGTTTGTGTTTTGGATTTATTTCATATATAATAATGCATGTTGTAGCTAAAGAAACTGATAAGATTAGTATAACACTTTGGGTTATAGGTATACTTGCAGTTGTAAACTTAGTACTAAGTTAGTATTTTAATTTTGATATATTAAAAGCTTATTTATTTTTAATTTAAAAATAGCAAAATCAATTTTATATCTAAATTGATTTTGCTATTAACTTTATATATAAAATTTATTATCATAATATATAGATAGAAAAATACATAGAAAAGGGATGATATTTATGTCACAATTACTTATAAAAAATGCATATCTAATCACTATGAATACAGATAGAGAAGTATATGAGAATGGAAGTATACTTATTGAAGACAATATTATAAAAAAAGTTGGGAAATTTGATAATAATATTGTAGATAAAGATGCTGAAATATACGATGCTAATGGAAAAATATTAATGCCAGGATTAGTCAATACACACGTTCACTTATCTCAACAATTAGGTCGTGGTCTTTCTGATGATGTTGTTCTTTTAACATGGCTTAGAGAAAGAATCTGGCCATATGAAAGTAGCTTTAATTACGAAGATTCTTTAATCTCATCTACTGCATGTTGTGTAGAACTAATAAAATCTGGTGTCACTACATTTTTAGAGTCTGGTGGTCAATATGTCGATGCTATGGTTGAAGCTGTTGATAAAACTGGAATTAGAGCATGTCTAGCTAAATCAGTTATGGATACAGGAGATGGTCTTCCTGAAGCATGGCAAAAAACTACTGATGAAGAAATCAACACTCAATTAGATTTATACCATAAGTTTAATAATACATCTAATGAAAGAATTAAAATATGGTTTGCTTTAAGAACTATTTTTAATACAACTGAGGATTTACTTGTTAGAACTAAACAATTAGCTGACAAATACAACACAGGTATACATATGCATGTAGCTGAAATAGCTGATGAAATTTCATTTGTAAAACAAAATACTGGAGTTGGAACAGTTGAATATCTTGATAAGTTAGGTGTTTTGGGGCCAAACCTTTTAGCTGCTCATACAGTTTGGCTTACGCATAAAGAAATTGATTTATTCAGATTACATGATGTAAAAGTTTCTCATAACCCTGGTGCAGCTATGAAAGTAGTACTAGGTTTTGCATCAATTCCTGAAATGCTAGAAAAAGGAATTCCAGTCTCAATTGGTACTGATGGGGCTCCTTCAAATAATAGAATGGATTTAATGAGAGATATGTATTTAACTTCATTAATACATAAAGGAAGAACTTTAAATCCAACAGTTATTCCAGCTGAACAAATATTAGAAATGGCTACTATAAATGGAGCAAAATGTGCTTTACTTGAAAAAGAAATTGGCAGTCTTGAAGTTGGCAAAAAAGCAGATATGATTATTCTTAATCCAGATACAATTCATTGCTTACCAATGCATAATCCAATTGGAAACATAGTGTATTCTATGACTAGCGAAAATGTAGATTCTACAATTTGTGATGGAAAGTGGCTTATGAAAGAAAGAAAGGTATTAGTTGTAAACGAATCTGAGTTATTGGAAAAAGTTAAAAAACAAGCTTCTAAAATAAAAGAAAAATCAGAAGTTAAAATTCCTTCTAAATTTAAAATTATAAAATAGAATAAAACCAATTGTTTTGTAGAGATACAGGTTCAAGTAAACTTGTATAGTCTACTTACAAAACAATTGGTTTCTTTATGCTATATTTTATTAAAATAAAAATAGCTATTATATTATAAATACATCACTAACAGTTAGGTTCAGATTTAGATTCATTTTTTTATACTTAGTTATATCATTACAACACATTAGGCACGCACTTTTTTGTTCATTCATTGGACAAACTTCACATGGTTTATCTCTATTCTAAAATACCTTATAACACAATTGATTTATCTCTGTGTTTGGAGCTATACTCAATATGTTTTGATTTATAAATAAAAGCTCATATGTATTCTTGTTTATCACATAAGTCCATTAATTCAAATTATCCATAACTGCTTTTATATATTTCTGGTATAAATGTCAAGGATTCTATTTCCTCTTTTGTCCAAAATCTATTTCCATTACACTCGTCAAAGCCTACATAACCACTAAATTCGCCCTCATCTAAGATTGTACATTGTGACATAGATTCTATCCATTGTACTTTCAAAATTTTATATAACCCATCATCAAGTGAAGATTGATTACAGTTTAAATTTCATATAATTCATAATATTATTTAGTTTATAACTTTTACCTTACTTCTATCTAATACCATTTTAAGTGAATTTTCAACAGTTTCAATCACGTCTTTATAACTTAAATATACGTTTATGTAAATATAATCTTCATCTAAATTGTATTCAGTTACTCTACAATACAAAAGTTTTCCTCCATCTAATAAATTACTCAAAATATAATTATCTTTTCTTGGAACATAACCTATTACATACCCAGTTTCTCCAACTATTTTAATAGCATTTTCATCATATAAATTATCTTTCTCTCTTTTTAGATAGTATATCTTACTCTTCTCCAATTCCTTTTCTAAATATTCTCTATTTCTAAACCTTGAGCCAGCAACAGCTACTGAAATCAAATAAATGTCTTTACCATGCTCATTTACCTTCAGCTTTTTAGTATTTACAAATTCTTTTTTTAAATTATTACTTTCATATAACAATCGTCTTAACTCATCTTTTAATTTGATATTTTTTTCTTTTTCATAAGCTTCTTTAACTATTTGCATTTCTTTAAGAGAAAGTCTCTCTCTATACCTCTTCAAAATATTTATAGATTCCTTACGTACTTCATTTATGTTTCCAAAAAGTCCTTTTAAAGATAAATTTTTTCCTTTAGGGTACAGTGATTTACTACCTTTAAGGACAATGAAAAATAACATATCATCATAATATTCTTGTGTTAATTTATTTTTTTCTATATCTTCCATTTTTCCAATTAACTCTTCTGTTTTAAATGTTTTTTCAAAAAAATCTAATAACTTCAACTTACAGCTTGCACTTCCCTTTTTAGATATATGCCAATATACCTCAAAATCTCGAATATCTTTATTTAAATATGGTAATAAATCATCAAAAGATAAACGTACATCATAGATTTCTGACATTTTTATCATATCTTCTGTCTTTCCATCAGCTTCATTTAATGCTTTAAAGAATATACTTTTCCACTTTTCACTGAGTAAAACATTATTCATTTCTTTCTTAAATTCAACTTTATCACAACTTACTTTGTCATCCTCTAAAACACCTACTGCTATTAAAAAAATAGAATACAGACTATCAAAGTTAGTCCCATAGCTTGCTACAATTGGAAGAAATTGATTCACTAATTCCACTTTATTCCCTATATATTTAAATTCTACACTTAACAAATAATTGCATATAAGATATGCTAAGTTGTTTACCTTATCTTTATCTAAATCTCGTCTTTCAAGATATTCGCTTAAATCTACTGTAGAAATAATATAGTTCATTAGTAATCCTTCATATTTTTTATCTTTATATCCTTCTTCAATTAAATAAGAGGTTATTTCAGAATCTAGATTTTCCATATTGACAATGGCAAATACTTTTATTGAGCCTGTAGATATTCTAGATAGATTAAACAAATATGTATTGTAAAACTCAAGTTTTCTAATAGTATTACTTAAGTAAAATATGTATTCTCCAGATTTAGAAAATGTATCCACTATTTCTCTTATATTATCTACATCTAAATAATTTTCACTTAAAACAAGCCCAAGTTTTACATACTCATCTTTTTCACTTGTATATATTAAATCCTCTGTTAGCTGATATAACCACTTTTCATCAATTATTCGCTCTTTTATTAGAGTGTTTATCTTTTTCATAAAAATTTCAAAATAACAAATTAGAGACTTATGACTATACTCTTCTAACAGGTCAATTTTATTAGATTCACTTCTATAAATATTTAAAATATTCTCTACCAAATTATTTGCAAGTTCTACTTGTTCTCTTAAAGGTATCTTTTCGTATATACATAAATAATTCATTTCAAATGATTCTTTATATCCATCATAATCCTTAATCTTTTGTAGTTGCTTAAAAATACTACCCACTAAATTATCCTCCTTTACATTATTATAATTTATATTGATTATACTACTTATTTTAATGAATTTACATTTTTACACATAAAAAAATATTACTAGAAATTAAAATTTCCAGTAATACTAATTGTACAAATATTAAAGTTTCATCGCTTAACAATGGTTTTGTTAAATTAGAATTTATTTATCAAGTTCCGTTAACTTTACGACCAGCTCTTCACAAATTTCTTTTATTGTTTTATTATCTGTATTTACAATAATATCTGCTGATGCCATATATTTCTCTTCTCGTCTTTTCATCAAATCAGATATAAATTCAACATTCATATTATTATTAAGTATTGGTCTTTCATCACTATGTTTAACACGTTGAAGAATAGTTTCTGGACTTGCTGTTAATAAAACAACTCTTCCACTTTTTTTCATATATTCTACATTTTTATCTCTAAGTACGATTCCTCCCCCACAGGAAACAACTAGTCCTTCTCTTTGTTGTAAATTTATTAATGCTTGGCTTTCAAGATTTCTAAAATATTCTTCTCCTCGTTTTTCAAATATTTCAGAAATACTCATCCCTTGATGCTCAACTATATATGCATCTGTTTCTACTTGCTCCATTTCTAATAAATGACTCAAGTATGATGATACAGTGCTTTTTCCGACCCCCATAAATCCAACAAGCATTATATTGTAAGAGAATAAATTTTTAGCCTGTATTTTCTTACTATTTTTTACTACATATCTGAAAATATCTATAATTTCATCTTCAAACTTATGACCTTTTAGCTTCTCAATTAATGCTACTTCTTTTTTATTTTCATAGTCTGGCTGTAAAATGGGAAGACCTTTTTCCTTTTTAATATCAATAATACCTTTTATACATTCCATTCTTTTCTCAAGTAAATCAATCAGCTCATCATCATATAAGTCTATTTTTTCTCTTATTTTTTCTATATTTTCCATTGTCACACCTCTTCTTTCAGACATGTTAAAATTAAAAATACTTACAATTATATTATACTAATGTTACATATTACAATCATGTACTTTTTCTTTTTCATATCTCATGTTTACAAACAATGCAAGTAAAATTCCAACAAATGTTATAGCTACATTAAATAGTACAACATATTTTGGTCCATTTACTCCACCAGATTTTGTAATAAATCCAGCTATATTTAAAATAACATAGTTAGCTATACTAGATGCAATCATAACTATAGATGTTATTTTTCCTTTATTAGTTGGAAACATTTCATTTGCTGTCGATGTAGTCAATTGAAGCACACCACCTGCTGCTGAATAACCTATTACAAATCCTCCTACCATACAAATAGTTGGAGACTGAACAAAATACACAATTAATAACATAATTGAAGCTATTACAGGATAGATAACAAGTATTCTTATTGGCTTAACATATTTTTTTATAAGCACAGAAGTTATTAATACTGCACAGATTACTCCCATTGAATAAAAAGATTGAATTTTTGTAGGGTCAGCCATACCATATAATTTACCTAATTCTTGATTACAATTTAGCCATAGTACAAATGTAGATGTACATGTAAATCCAATACAAACAAGAGCTATACTTGTTGGTGTAAACTTCATTTTTTCTGACTTAACAGCCTTTCCATTATTATCAATAACATTGTTAGCTGGAGGAAATGGCAATATAGCTATTAAAATTGCATCTACAATAATAAGAACAGCTGTTACTATAAAAATAACTTTAAATGATATTGAATTTGCTGCAACAAATCCAATTATAAAAGGAAGTAAAAATTGCGCTAAAGCTATTGTGAATTTAGTAAACATATTTGCTATTGTTCCTAGACTAGCAAATATCTCCATACAAGAAGGTGTTACACAAGTATCTAAAAATGAGTTTGCTGCACCTCCAATTACTGCAAATATATACGCTATGTAAAAATTTGGTGAAAATACAATTCCAATAAAGAAAATTGCATGTAGAAAATTACCTATAAGTCCACTTACCTTTCTTCCATATTTATCTGAAATAGGGCCTGCAAATGGATATGATATAAGTCTACCTAACCCTAATGCAGCAATAACTGCTAAAACAATACTCACATCAAGAGTTCCATCTGATAGTGTCTTAGCTCCCCACATAGATGCAAATTCTGGTTTATATTGTCCTAAAATTGAAATTCCAATACCAAGTAAAAAATATGAAAAATACAACGCTATGGCAGTAGGATAGTATTTTTTATTATTCATAGTTATTCTCCCATTCTTGTTAATTTCTTAACATTTTTATATACAATAAACGCATTCCCATAATGGGTTTAAAGAATAGCTAAACTTTTACATTTAACTATACCACCGATACAAAACCCACTATGACAATTTGTAAAGTAATATCAAAATATTTTGTAAAGTAATATCAAAACATTGAGATACATATATATTCTATATTATTAAAGTATTATTTTTTCGTCTATTTAAAGTATAATTCTTTAATTTCTTCTACAGGCATTTCCAATCCAGTGTATAGATTAAAAGCCTCAGCTCCTTGATATAATAACATTCCTAATCCACCAATAGCTTTACAACCATTAGCTTCAGCATCCTCAATCATTTTTGTTTTATTTGGATTATAAACAACATCTGTTACAACTAACTCTTTTCTTAATACACTAACATCTTTTATATTAGTTTCATTATCATGAGGTTTCATCCCAATAAGCGTTGCATTTGTCAAAATATCACTTGATGATACTTCTTCATAAAGTTTTTCTGTATCTGCTAAATCATATAAATTAACAATACATTCTGGTACTTCTTTCTTTATATTTTCAATTGTTTGTTCCGCTCTTTTATAAAAATCATCCTTAGCATTGAAAATAGATATTTCTCTTGCTCCATCTAATGCACATTGTACTTGTATAGCAGTTGCCGCACCACCAGCACCCATAATCGTAAGTTTTTTACCCTTTACTTCAACTCCATTTTCTTTTAAATTACGAACATAACCAACACCATCTGTTATATGTCCAATTAACTTTCCATTTTCATTTACAATTGTATTACATGCTCCAATTATACGAGCTGCTGGAGAAAGTTCATCCATATATTCTGTAACAGCAGTTTTACATGGCATTGTTACATTTGCTCCTTTTATGTTGAACGTCTTTATAGCTGAAAGTGCATCTTTTACCTTGTCCACAGTAATATCAAAAGCTAAGTATCTATAATCTAAATCTAATTTTTCAAAACTATAATTATACATTAGTGGTGATTTAGAATGCCCCACTGGTGTACCTATTAATGCGAATAACCCTGTTCTTCCTGAAATTTCCATAATTTTATATCCTCCCAATATCATCAATTTCTTTGCAAATAATCTATTTAATTATTTGCAAAGAAACATCTATTTAATTTCAACTATATATTTAATGCTACTTCAAAAGCTTCTTTTGTTGCATCCAATGCTCTACGAGCCTTTACTGCATCCCCAACAACATAAGTTTCATTCACAAATTTCTTTACTTCTTCGCTTAATGGGTCATAATTACGAGAACCCATAGCAAGTACTACTGAATCGAAGCCTTTTAAATTATCTTCTGTTCCATCTGCAAGTGAATAGTCAACTCCATCGTTATAGAATTTAGCAACTTTAGCACCAGTAACAGTATGTATATTGTAACTTTCAAAATCATCCATAAGGAATTTACGATGTTCAGAAATTACATCTGCACCAACTTGTTCTCTTAATTCAATAACAGTAACATCATGTTCTTGTTCACCAAGGAAGGCTGCCACTTCACAACCAACCATTCCACCACCAACAACAAGAACTTTCTTTCCACAAGATTCTTTTCCATCAAGAAGATCCACTGCATGTATTAATCCTGATTCATTAATTCCTGGTATAGGAAGTACAAGTGGAGTTGCACCAGTAGCTACAATAACTGCATCAGGTGATTTTTCTTTTATAAACTCTACTGTAACTTCTGTATTAGTGTATATTTTTACACCATATTGATTGCACTTTGAAATATAACTACGAACTAAATTAGTAATATCTCCTTTACCTGGAGGATATGCAGCTAAACGCATTTGACCACCAAGCATTTCAGATTTTTCAACTAGAGTTACCTTATGCCCTCTCTCAGCACATACCCATGCTGCAAGCATACCTCCAACACCACCACCAACAACAAGAACTTCTTTTGTAGTTTCAGCTGGTTTAAGTTCAGATTCATGACCTAATATCGGATTTGCAAGACAAGCTATAGGCTTACCTTGGAACATGTTTGGCACACAACCTTGTAGACACGCAATACATGGTATCATTTCATCTAACTTCCCATTTTTAGCTTTGTTAGGCATACTTGGGTCAGCTAAACTTTGTCTACCAAATGCTACTAAATCACATCTACCTTGACGAACCATTAATTCAGCAAATTGTGGCTCTGTATAGCGACCAACAGTTATTACTGGTATACTAACAGATTTCTTTATTTCTGTAACTAAATCTGCGCTAAATCCAGCATGAAGAACTGTAGGAGCCCACATATATTCATCATGTATATGTATACTACGTGAAACATGAAGTCCATCTACTCCACAATCTTCTAAATAAGCTGCGATTACTGAACTATCATGTACATCAATTCCACCTAAAATATCATCTGTACTATTTATACGACATAGTATTGCTATAGAATTACCTACCTTTTTACGTATATTTTCAATTATAAGGCGAGGTAATCTCATTCTATTTTCAAAACATCCACCAAATTCATCTACACGTTTATTTGTCCTTGGTGATATAAAGCTACTAACTAAATATCCATGAGCACAGTGAACTTCAACAGCATCTACACCAGCTTTTTTTGCACGTAACGCAGCATCTCCATAAGATTCTATAAGTTCATATATTTCTTCAGTTGTTATTGCTAATGGTGTATTACGTCCATTTGACGCAGGTATTGCAGAAGCAGCTTTTAAAGGATACCCTGCAATTTTTTCATTTCCCTCAGAACCAGCATGTTGTAATTGTATAGATACTTTTGAACCTGCATTATGACAGGCATCTATTACATTTTTAAAACTATCTATTGTGCTATCATCATACAAACAAGGTTTACGAGGTCCTCCTTTAGCTTTCTTATCCACAACACTAGATTCTATAGTTATTAATCCAAAACCACCTAAGGCACGTTCAAGATAATAAGCCTTAGAAGTTTCACTTAAAGTACCATCTGTGTTTGCGAAATTATTTCCCATAGGAGGAACTACAAAACGGTTTGGAACTGTCATTGAACCAATTTTTATAGGTGTAAACATAGAACTAATCTTCATAAGGTTTTCCTTCCTTTCAAGTTTTATATTTTTTTCTTATATTTTTATGCTTTATATACTTTAATATCGAATAAGTCTATTTTTATTTTGGAGATACTTCTGGCCATGCTTTATCTAATACTTTTTTAGTTGCCTTAAATACAGTCTCAGCTGTAGTTGATAATCCTTTAGCTACTAAAGAATCAGATATTACTTCAACACCTATAACTTCTGGTGATATATTATGTTCTTTGATTATTTTTACAAATTCTTCTGTATTTCCATATCCTTCACCTGGAGCTACACGGTCATGTAGTGATTCATCTCTAAGTTTTTCATAAGGTGTCTCTAAAACATCACAAACTTGAATTGATACTATCTTTTCTGCTGGAACAGGTGCAAGGTCATCTACTGTTTGTTTTGCTCTAGCCCAGTGCCATGTATCTAATATAAGCATTGCATTTTCACGGTTACATCCTTTTACAACACGCCAAGCAGTAGCTAAATCTGGCACACCGCTGTATGGCATAAACTCAAGTCCTATAATAAGTTCTCCTGCTCTATCACATAATTCTCCTAATGCAGTTATAATTTGTTCTTCTGGTACCATTTCTAATAGACCACAGTTTATATGTTTAACATTAAATAAACGAGCCATATGATAAACATTTTGTTCTTTTTCTTGTTGAGCTTCTGTTCTATCCTCTTTAGTCCCCCATTGAGTTATATATTCTACTTCTGTAACTTTCATATTATATTCATCAAGAATTGAAAGCATTTCTTCGTCTGTAACTCCAGCGTTTTTTGCATCCACATAATTTTCAGCACGTAATCCAATGCCATCAAATCCAGCTTCTTTTGCAATACGCACTCTATCACGGAATGAAACTTCTGTGCCTAATGTATAAGAACTAATAGTAATTGGAATGTTAATATTTTTTTGATTATTCATAATTTAAATATGCCCCCTTTAATTTCTTTATAATTAATCTTTTTTTTGATTTTATTTTTTTATTTATTCTACTAGTAGCATTATTTTACTTTAAAAATAAAAATATTTTTTTGATTTATCTTTATCTAGATTTTATAAATTCATTGTATCATGAGACTTTATTAATAACAAATTGATAATTTCCTATCAATTCATAGATTTTGTTTATAGATTTTATTGATAATATAATTTATTAATATATACCTTAACTCTATCTATCTAAAATTTAAGACAAAAAACGATAAATTTCTTTAAAAGCTTTTATTATTACGCTGTAATCATATATAATAAAAATGTGAAAAACTTCTTTAAGGTCAACTTCTTTAAATACATACAAATAAAAAATACGATACTCATGAAAGGATGAACAAAAATTGAACTTATATCACTTACGCTATTTTGTTACATTGGCACATTTAGAGCACTATACAAAAGCAGCAGAAAATTTATCTATAACACAACCAAGTTTGAGTCATGCTATTTCTTTGTTAGAAAGTGAACTTGGAGTGTCTCTATTTGAAAAGGAAGGTAGAAATATAGTTTTAACTAAATATGGTAAAATATTTTTAAGAGACGTGGAAAAATCATTAGAAATCTTAGACTCAAGTGTAAAGTCACTAAAGATAACGGGTACTGGTGAAGGTCAAATTGACTTAGCTTTCCTTAGAACACTTGGTACAGACTTTATACCTGATATGGTTCATAGATTCTTAAAATCTAATCCTGATAAATCAATTGACTTTAAATTTCATACAGGTGTAACTACTGATATTATCCAAGGTCTTAAGGAAAGAAAATACGATATTGCTTTTTGCTCAAAACTTGAAAAAGAGAAGGGAATTGAATTTATACCTGTATCCAAACAAGATTTAGTATTAATTGTACCATATAGCCACCCACTGGCTACAAAAGATACTATAGATTTAAAAGAGACAATACCTTATCCTCAAATAGTATTTAATCAAAGAAGTGGACTTAGATATATAATTGATGACATGTTTAAAAAAATAAATCAACAACCTAACATAGTTCATGAGGTAGAAGAAGACCAGGTAGTTGCTGGATTAGTTGCAAAAAATTTCGGTATAGCTGTAGTACCAAATATGCCTATGCTTAAGTTTACAAAAGTAAAAGTAATTCAAATCGTTTACCCAAGTTGGGAAAGAAATTTTTACTTAGCAGTTATAAAGGATAGATATTTGCCTCCTGCAATTAAAAATTTCAAAAACTTTGTCATTAAAAATGCTCAATTATAAGTATTAATAAAAGAGGTTATTTTTAAATAGTCTCTTTTTTAGGGTTTCTTCCAAAATAAAAAAATCTATACTTCTAAAAGTATAGATTCTTAACTGACAGTCGGCATCCGAGTCTCAGTAATAATCGTTATATAACAGCAACTGTATTTCAATTCCTGAATAACTAAGTTATTTATATTATATCAATTTTCTAAAAATTTGTCAATCTATCTATCTCATTTTTTCAAGCCATGGTCCAACAGGCTCTACAATCGGAACTTCTTTAAAACCCCAATTTCTTATGTCATTTAAACTAGTTGGAGTGTATATTTTACTTCTTACAGATTTAAATATTTTATTTTTTTCTCCATATTGCACACATTTTGGATTTGCTTCTATTAATCCTCTTCTAGCTCTACTAAGAGGATTACATAGAATATCAGCTATTTCTAAACCTTCTTTGTAATCTACATCTTCCTTTTTGGCAATTATAAAACCTTTTACCTTGTCTCTTAACTCTTCATCTATATCTAAATATATTGTTCCATTATTAAAAACATCAAAAAATGCCTTTTGTACTTTTAAATTTGAAACATCATCTCTTGATTCAATAACGATTCTTGCAGACTCTACATTTTCATTATTTACAAATGAATAGAAATTTTGAAGCACATGTATAAAAGCTACAACATAAGGTTCCTTTGAAGGTGCATAGTATTTTTTTAATCTAGCCTTATCTACTGTTACTGATATTATGGTGCACTCTAGTTTAGATAGAAATAAAGGTAATTCATCATAAAATAACTTAATTTGTGAATCATCAAACCTTTCAAATGCTCTTGACTTTCTGGATATATCAGTCAAGTGTATTCCTATATTACTAGTTCCAAAGCAATAATCTTTAAAGGCATCCATCTCTTTCCTTAAACAACAGACATAATCACCTTGACTCACTGCATATTTATATTCAAAAATTACTCCTGTTAATGTAAATGGGTCCTCATGATTTATATCAGCTCTCCCACTTTCATCAATAAACATTATATACTTCTTCTTTATAATTTCACTCACCCTCTTAACATATGATGATATCACCTATATTTATTTTATATGAGTTTTGAAAATATTCCAAGATTTTTAGATAACTTAAACTTAATTTTGTAATAAAAAATTGAGATATAAACAATCAAAGCTTTAGGCTGTTGAATTTTACATCTCAATTTCATTTTATACATTATTTATATAGTTTTATTATTTTCTAAGAATATCTATTAATTTATCCATACCTATATAAGATACTCCTCCTCCAATTTGATAAGGAGTTTCAACTTTTTTATTTGCAAATACTCTATTTTGTTCTGCTGATAATCCTGAGTTATCCATTAAAACTATTGGTGAGTGTAATTTTGCAGCTAATGGTCCAGCTGATAAAGCATCTACTAAAGCATCTGATTTGCTAACTAACACAGATTGTAAATCAGTATCGCCATAGAATTTTTCTATAACTTTAGCATTAGTATCTAATCTGTCATTTCCATATATTCTATTTCCTGAAACATCTTCAGTAGTTATTTCATTCATCTTAGCTATTGTTGAATCATTAATTGCATTTGGTCCACCTATAAAATATGCATTTTCTAATTTTCTTTCTGTTAGCCAAATATAAGATTCTTCTGTAATTCCATCTTTCTTAACTAGTATTATAGGTTGTTTTTCTTCTCCAGCTTTAGAAGCTACAGATAGAGCATCTGCCTCTCCATTTCCAGAAACCATATAAGCTGTCTTTATTTCTTCTCTGTTTCCAAGTTCATTAGCTATTCTTACAGCAGTTTGATATCTATCTTGACCTGATATTCTCTTTGTCTCTGCATTAAAAGTACTCTTTATTTCTTGCTCTAATTTAGAACTTATTGCATTTTCTCCACCTATTAAAATTACTGTTTTAGGTGCTAATGAATTCATTTCTGCAACAGTTTCAGTTGGTAATTTATCTGTATTAGTAAGTAATATTGTTGCATTGTAACTACTTGCCAAAGGCGTTGCTGTTATTCCATCTGCTATTGCATTTCCATTTACTAATACAACAGTATCTGAACTGTCAGCACCCCAATTTCCAACTTCACTTATTTTTTTAGCTGTATCAAATCTATTTGCTCCTACAACTGTGTTCCATGTAGGGTTTATTGTTCCATCTTCATTGAAAGTATAATCTTTTCCATCTATTTTTTGAGTTCCTGTTAGCATTTTACCTTCTTTGTCTAAATAGTAAGATTTACCTTCTAATTGCTGCCATCCTGTTTGCATTACTCCTGTTTTATCAAAGTAATACTTATTACCATCTATTTCTTGCCATCCTACTACTGATAAGCCATCATTTCCTAGATAGTATTTCTTGCCATCTTTTTCTTGCCATCCTGTTTGCATTACTCCATCTGAATTAAAGTAATAAGTTTTTCCATCAATTACCTTCCATCCAGATACTCTTACTCCATCAGTTCCTAAGTAATATTTTTTGTTATTAATTGTCTTCCATCCTGTTTGCATTACTCCTGAAGCATCAAAATAATACATTTTTCCATTTACTTTTAACCAACTATTTTTTTGGTATGTTCCATCAGATTTTACATAATACTTCTTCCCATTTTCTGTTTTCCATCCTGTTTGGTTTAAATTTATCTTATATTTTGCTGCTATTTTAGTATAACTGTCATTACTATAATCTATAATTACATCTGAACCTACTGGAACTTGGTCAAATAACCATCTAACCTCTTTATTGTGCATTCTTATACATCCACCAGAAATGTGTTTTCCTATAGAACTTTCATTATTATTTCCATGTATCCCATATGTATCTCCATAAGTTCCTTTTAGTGCTAATCCCATCCATCTATCTCCTAATGGATTTTTTGGGCTTCCTCCAGGTATATTTCCTTTATAATATGGTCTATTTTTTATCTTGTTAACTACCTTTGTTTTCCCTGTTGGTGTCTCTGAACCTTTTTTCCCTGTTGCAACTTTAAATTCTTTTACAAGCTTGCTATTTACAAAATATCCCAGAGTGTTTTTTCTTGAGTTTACTATAATTACATGTTTACTGGCTGCACTTGATTCTGGTACACCACATGCAAATACTAAAACTAAAGTCATTGCTAGTACTAAATACTTTTTTAGACTTTTTTTCACTACAACTTCCCCCTCTTTTAGAAACATAACTACACGCCTCTAATTATAACATAAAATTACCAATATCTTGTATTTACAAATTTGTTACATTTACCCCTTTAATATACATTTTATGCTTCGTATCCATTTGGATTCATACTTTGCCATCTCCAAGAATCTTGGCACATTTCTTCAAGTTCATATTTAGCTTTCCATCCAAGTTCTTTCTCTGCTTTTGATGAATCTGCATAACACATTGCTACATCTCCAGCTCTTCTTCCAACAATTTTGTATGGTATCTCTTTTCCACTGGCTTTAGAAAATGCTTTAACTAAATCAAGAACACTATATCCTTTACCAGTTCCTAAATTGTAAACAACAAGTCCTGGATTTTCTTCTAATTTTTGTAATGCCTTTACATGACCAGCAGCTAAATCTAATACATGTATATAATCTCTAACTCCAGTCCCATCATGAGTTGGATAATCATTTCCATATACACTTAGTTCTTTTAATTTACCCACTGCTATTTTTGTTATATAAGGCATTAAGTTACTTGGAATTCCATTTGGTTCTTCACCAATTCTTCCACTCTTATGAGCACCTACTGGATTAAAATATCTTAAAAGTGCTATATCTAATGACTTATCTGCTTTTGATATATCCACTAACATCTGCTCTATCATAAGCTTAGTTCTTCCATATGGATTAGTTACAGAAAGCGGGAAATCTTCTAATATCGGACAAGTATGTGGATCTCCATATACAGTAGCTGATGAACTAAATACAAATTTCTTAACACCATATTCTCTCATTAATTCAAATAAATTTAATGTACTTATTAGATTATTGCTATAATATTCAATTGGCTTTTCTACTGATTCTCCAACTGCTTTTAAAGCTGCAAAATGTATAATAGATTCAATATTATTTTCTTTAAATACAGTGTGCATTTCATTTTTATTAGTTATATCAATATTATAAAATTTTACTTGTTTTCCAGATAATTCTCTAATTCTATCAACTACTATTGAGTTACTATTACTTAAATTGTCAACTATAACAACTTCATAACCTGATTCTAAAAGTTCTATTGCTGTATGGCTTCCTATATATCCTGCTCCTCCAGCTACTAAAACCGCCATAGTAATTACCTCTTTTCTAAATTTATTTTTCGCTTACTTTTTTTCTCATATAAGCCATTAAATCATCTTTTAGATTTTCTCTTTTTAGAGCAAAATCTATTGTCGCCTCTAAAAAACCAATCTTATCTCCCACATCATACCTTCTTCCTTCAAAATTATAAGCATAGATAGCTTCTTGTTTTCCAAGAGTTTGAAGTGCATCTGTTAACTGTATTTCTCCACCCTTTCCAGGTGTTTGTTTCTCTAATATATCAAATATTGCAGGAGTTATTATATATCTTCCAAGTATGGCTATGTCTGATGGTGCTTCTTCAATTGCAGGCTTTTCAACCATATCTTTAACTTTATAAACCCTATCTTCTATATGTTTTATATCCAATATTCCATATTTGTTTGTATCTTCTTTAGCTATCTTTTGAACACCTAGTACAGTTGTTTTATATTCATTATAAGTATCTATTAATTGCTTTAGACAAGGCACATCTGAGTCTACTATATCATCACCTAATAATACAGCAAAAGGTTCATCTCCTATAAAACTTTTTGCACAGTAAATTGCATGTCCAAGACCTTTTGGCTCCTTTTGTCTTATATAGTGAATATTTACCATATTTGATATATCTCTTACCATTTCTAGCATTTCTGTCTTACCTTTTTGTTCTAATTCTAACTCTAATTCAACTGATTTATCGAAATGGTCTTCTATAGATTTTTTATTTCTACCTGTTATTATAAGAATTTCTTCAATTCCTGAGTCTATAGCTTCTTCTATTATATACTGTAAAGTTGGTTTATCTACTATAGGAAGCATTTCTTTGGGCTGTGATTTTGTTGCTGGTAAAAATCTAGTTCCTAGCCCTGCTGCTGGTATTATCGCTTTTTTTACTGTCATCTGCATTTTTTCACCCTTCTTCGTAAATTTTCTCTTGTACCAAATTAATATACCATATTTATACTTTTTCTTCAAACTCTATATTATCCCAATTCTTAACATTACAAGAACATAAAGGTAGATGAAATTTCATCTACCTTTAGTTTTTATAAGTTAATATATTATATTGTCTATATTCTACCTAAAACTCACATAGGTACTAAATTTCATCCAAAATACCCTTTATATCACTATCTATATCATCATCCAAATATGAATCTAAATCTTCTAAATCCACTTCTAATTCTTGATATGTCATGTCAACACTTACATCTTCATCTATATCCATTTCTGATATTAATTCTCCTAAGATGCTATTTCCATCAGTATCTAAATCTCCATCTATATCTTCACTTATATAGTTTTCATTCAAGACTTCATCTAAATCAATCTCATAATAAACTTCATTATTTTTTTCATCACTTGAATTCAGACCTAAAAACTCATAATTAAAATTCCATACATTGTATTTACTTGACATACTTCATTCCTCCTGTGAAAAACATATTTTCATCTAGCTTATTGGCTCCATAATCAACAGAATTATATATTTTTTCAATTATGTCTTTTCTTCTTTCATTTGTATTATTATTTAATGTCAATTGTCTAAATACATATGTATTTGTTATTCTCTCGAATAATACTTCTTTTATACTATCATCATTAATATTTTTATAATTTTTCCATAAAACTTCAAATAACTTAAACATCTCTCTACTAGTTTCATCCACATAGTAAGGATACATATTTTCTACTAAATGATTTAATCTTGATATAGCTTGTTTTAAAAATACATCCAAGTTTGCACTTTCACTTTCCTTTAACATCCTATAATTGTATCGCTTCTTATCTTCACCTGATATTACAAATATAATATTATCTAAACTTTTTTCAACTCCATCTAAATAACTACTTATATTGTATGATAAATCAAAGAATAAATTTTTAATCTGTCTAAATACTTGTACATCAAGTTTTGCATTATACTTTTCAAATAACTCTATATCTTGATTTTCTAATATTCTTGGAGTATAAGCTGATATCAAGTCTAAATTATTTCTCTGTTCTTGTATCTGATTATAAAGTGCATTTATGACTTCTATTCTTATTTCATCATTCAGTTCTCTTTCTAATACTTTATCAAATTCAGATTTCATGTAATAAATATTTCCAAAGAAATTAAATATTATCATATCATTCATAGCTTTAGACCAATTTTTATATAAAATCTCAACAGAAACGTCTTTAAGTAGTGGTTTTTTTGCATATATAAAGACATCTTGCATAAGTTTTTGAACCATACTTCTACTTAAATTTAAAATTATTTTTTGATTATTAAATTTTATTTCTGTTTCTACAAAATCAGAATTTTTACTTTCAATATCTCTATTAATTACAATATCTTTAACATCACTATTTTTTATAGATATAATTTCTTTTTGGAAAGACTTCATTATTGTTAAACTATTAAAATCTTCTTGGATAAAAAATGGGGCATGTTTTAATGTATATCCTACTATTTCATTTTCTATATCTTTTAAATCCTCTATTTGCATAGCTTCTTTATTTTTATCATTTATGTGCAAGTTAAATACATTTTTATTATCATATAATATAATGTCTTCTCCTAAAATTAACTTTGAACAATTATCTTTTGTTGACTTAACAATAGTTTTTTTAGACTTCTTATTTATAAAAATAAGTTGATCCTGATATTTTACTAAAAGCATATTAGTATTTTTATAATCAAATCCATCTATATTTCCTGATATTTTACAGAATACTATCTCACAATCTTTAGGAAGATTTCCTATTTTCTTATTATCTTTAACTCTCTCACTTAAATCGGCTGGAACTATATTTTCTACATTATTATTAAATATAGAAATAGACCTTACTATAAGACCTTCTCTTTCCATATGAAAATAACCCTTTAGAGAAACTCTCTTATCTTCTAAAATATATCTTTCTATATCATCAAAGTTTATTTCAAATCTATTTTTTCCACTGATAAATATAAACTTTTCATTATCTTTATTAATTCCACCCATATAAAATTTATTATCATCTAAACTCAAGATAGTCATGTTGTCTTTTAAATAAAATATAAATTCTCTTTGGTTCTTACAGATTAAATCATATTCATCTAAAGTTATTTTCATAGTTAAACTTGCTGTAACATTCTTACTTGAATTCTCACTTTTTATATAAAAAGGCAAGTTATCTCCACAAATGATTATTTGAGAACCTTCTAAAACTGCTTCTAACTTTTTTTTATTATCTGAAAAACTATATATATATTTTACCCCTGATTCATCATTAACTTCATCTGCTTTGCTGATTATAATATTACCTAAATTTGTTATATGAAGTTTCTTAGATTCTTTTGAATATCTACTGATACCACTAAGCTCAAATCCATCTGAAAGCTCATATATAATTTTTTCTCCTAATTTCAACATACCTTCACCGCCTAAACAAAATTATAATTATTTTCTAAAGGTGAATAAAATGTCTCAAAATAAATAATATCTTTTAATACTTTTTATTTTGAGACATAATTCGTCCTTATTTAATAAATATCCTAAGCACCTTCAACTATTTCTTCATAAAGTTTATCTAAATGTTTAACATATTCACGATATCCAGATTTATTTTTTAACTCACTTCTTAAATCTTCATATTTTTGTCTAAGTTCTTCAGCACTTAATGAAGGAGCTGATTCTTTCAAATCTTCTAATTTGTAATCATAGTACTTATCATACATCGCTATATATGTATCAATAGATTTCTTAGCTAATTCATTACATTTTTCTTGTGCTTCTCCATACTCAGAATAATCACCTATCTTCACTTTATAATATCCATTCTCTTGAACTATTGTTGAAGAAATACCTTTAGCTTCATATTCTTTTGCTGTTTCTTTTGCTGTTGCTTCAACTTTAAGTGAACCTGCATAGACAGTATAATATACACCTTTACCGTCTTTATATGCTTCCATCTCTTTTGCTTTCTTTTCAGCTTTTTCTTTTTCCTCTGCTTTTGCCTTTTCTTCTGCTTCTTTCTTTTCTTTTTCAGCTTTTGCTTTCTTTTCTTCTTCTGTTTGTTTATTGTTGGCTTGTTGCTGAGTTGGTGCTTTTGGAGGTGTCGTGTCTTTATCATTTTTCTTGTTATTGCCTACTGTTATAAAGTATCCTACACCAACAATTGCCACTATAACTATAGCTATAATAGTCTCTTTTAATCTGCTTTTTTTAGAACCAACATCTTCATCATCTATAGAATCTTCTTCATTTGATTCATAATTTTTTATTTCTGTTTTCTTTTCCTTAGAATTAGACTTAGAAGAATGTTTAGACTTTTTGCTATTTTTTTCTTTCTTGTTAATAGGTATTACTACTGATTTTTCACTTTCTACATTTTTTTCTTCTGCTTCTTTTGGTATTTCATCACCTAATCCCTTACTTTCTTTTTCAGATTTAGGCTCATTACTTGCTGATAGTTTTTTATCTAACTCATCATTATTTATTGGTTTTTCTATTTTTATGTTGCGTTCTTCTTCTAAACTTTGGTTTATTTCTTCTAAGTTTTCTATATTTTCCTTAATAGATTCATCAGCTTCACCTGGAACTGTATCAGAAGTATTATCTAATCCAATCTCTTCCTTTTCAGTTTCTTCTAGCACATCCTCTTTTTTGCTTTCCTTTTTCATAAATCCAAATAATTTATCTTTTTTTCTACTCTTCTTATTTTCTGGTTCAATTATTTCTTCTTTATTTATATCATGATCTTTTTCAATATCTTCTTTATTTTCTATAGCATTCTCTACATTTTCATTCTTATTAATTACTTCTTCTTTAGTATCTTCCTCTATAGAAATGCTACTTCTAAAACAAACATCTTTATCTGCATTTTTTATCATATAAATATATTCTTCAATATCAATGTCTTTATTTTTTCTAGTTCTCTTTGATACAATATCGTGATTTTCTAATTCAGAAGATTTATCTTTTAGAACAATGTGTGCTTCTTCCCAAACATTTTCACTAATTTCTGTTTTATTTTTAATTACATAATCTATGAATTCCTTAAAATTTTCAGCACCAAATTCTCCAATTATAGTTAATCTCATCGCACCTTCTATAAGGTCTCTATTTCTTCTCTTCAAAAATTCTAATGCAACTGTTGCACAAACAAAGTCTTTAATAACTTCTCCACCAAAGCCATAGCCTTCAACATAAGGAAGTTCTTCTAACCCACATAATTTTTTATATTCATTATATACAGTTTGAGATATACTTTCATCATTTAAACTATTTAGTTTATCCATAAACTTTGCTTCTACATCATTTATCTGCGGTTCTTTTCCTAATTCTGACTTTTTAACTGAATTTAATAAAACATCATTTTCTGAATTATCTTTACCTAATTGTAAATCTTCAATTTCTGTTGCTTTTATATCTTCACTGCTTTGTTCAGAATTCTCTTCTATATTTTTAGGTACTACCTCTTTGCTACTAGCTAATATCTTATTTACACAGAATATTATTTCTCTTTTTAGTTCTCTTTTAGCATCAGCTTGATTCTTAAGAAATAAACTTGCACAATCTTTCTTTTCTAAACTTATCTTTCTAAGTGTTATATTAAGAAGGTCTTTATATAGATTTAGAACCTTATAATCCTTTTCTAAACGTCTTCGTCTCTCTAATAGGTCCATTTTATCATAAGCTAAAAAACTACTTAAATCGTTGGCTTTTAGACAGTCTAAACCATCCTTCATTGCCTTATTTACATACTTTCTACATTTAGCTGTAGTTAATTCTAATTCTTTCTCTAATTCATCTATTTCAGGTATGTATTTATCTACTATCCATTTCCCGATAAGCGGTTCTGTATTTCTTGCTAATGTTTTATAAAACAATATATTAAATTTTAAAAGCTCAGCATATTTTGCTTCATTGAATTCTACTTTTTCAAATTTCTTTTCTAAAACACCTTCTAATTTTTCATTTATCTTAGACTCTTGTTTTAAAAAACTTGCTGTGACATTTAAAACAGTATTTCTTATTATATTATTTTCACTCAAAACCTTCACTCCTTAAATCAATTATTTTATTGTGATATTTACATTATGTAAAATTACTAATTTGATTATGATATTTTAATAATTAGTTACTAAATTTACTACATCTTATATCATATCATATTATTTACATCATTTTACTTTTTCTTTTTATATCCATCTTATATTATACCATTTTTAATATCTGTACTAACTTATATTACAATATTCCACAAAATTTTGAAAGTAAATTAGACAAATTTGCAAATAAAAAAACATCAGTTTAAACTGATGTTTCACCTATCGAAAAAATTAAGCAAGTCTATAAGCGGAGTTCTGTATTAGATAATCATCTTTCTAGGCTTATTGTCACCAATAAGCTCAAGCGACCTACCTACCGGAGAGTACGAGCAGCACTCTTTATTCCTATCTTGGTCTTGCTCCAGGTGGGGTTTACATAGCCAACTAGTCGCCTAGCTGCTGGTGAGCTCTTACCTCGCCTTTCCATCCTTACCACTTAAGTGGCGGTTTATTTCTGTTGCACTATCCTTAGGATTGCTCCCACTAGGTGTTACCTAGCACCCTGCTCTATGGAGCTCCGACTTTCCTCATGTAAAATTACATGCGATTATCTGGCTTACTTAATATTCATTTTACTTAGCTATATTATCATAAATACTTAAGTATGTCAAAGTAATATTATACTAAAAATTTAAATTTCTTCAAAAATAGTGTAATATAGGTATATAAACTATTATTTATGATTTGAGGTGAAATTTTGAAAAAATTATATAGAGTAATAATTAATATTATATTAATATTAGTAATAATCTATAGTGGATTTAATATATGCTTAAAGCTTAGCAAGTACAGCCATGATACTAAAGTATCTGCTCAACTTCAGAAAAAAGAAAATAAAAAAGAAGACTTATTAAAAATAAACAAAGATTTTAAGTTTTGGCTTTCTGTTGATAATACAAATATAAATTATCCAGTTGTACAATCTAAAGATAATTCTTATTATCTTGACAAAGACTTTTATGGTAAAAAATCTATCTCAGGTACATTATTCATGGATTATAGAAATAAATCTCTGGATGACCAAAATGTTATAGTATATGGACATAATATGAAAAACAAAACAATGTTTAATAATCTAAATAAGTTTAAAGATGATGATTTCTTTAAAGAAAACAATCAAATAAAAATCACTATGGATGGAAAAGAATTATTATATGAAGTATTTTCTGCCTATATTGTAGAATCTGATTATGATTATCTAAAAACAAGCTTTAATAGCGAATCAGACTATCAAAAATACATAGATGCTATTACTTCCAAATCATTACATAAATCAAATATGAAAGTAAGTAGTAAAGATAAGATAGTTACACTTTCTACATGCACTTATGAATTTGATGATGCTAGAATGGTAATCCATGGCAAGTTAGTTTCAAATTAAATATACATGTCTTTTTAACAATTCTTACACAAATAATCAAATTTTTGCGTTAAGGTATTCACATACAGATTAAAATAATTATTTTAATCTGTATAGCTATTTCTTACTTAATAGCTATTTTTTACTTAAATTTATCAATTTCCTGTCTATTTCTATAAACTATATAAAATAATAAATATATTATATAATAAAAAAGACTATGTTAAAAACATAGTCTTTACTGGAGCTGGTGATAGGAATCGAACCTACAACCTGCTGATTACAAGTCAGCTGCTCTACCGTTGAGCCACACCAGCACACTTATTCTATTATGAGTTAAATTAACACTCTAAAAACTGCATATATATTTTAATTAATGAACATCAAATAAATATTGGTCAAGTCCTCGACCTATTAGTATCGATAAGCTAAATACATTGCTGCACTTACACCTTCGACCTATCAACCAGATAGTCTTTCTGGGGT